>NZ_JBHUWW010000004.1:0-155501 GCF_042669755.1 Kitasatospora sp. NPDC057223
CGCTCCGGCACGTCCCGCCACGCCGAGCCGGTCCGCAGCTTCCACACGATCCCGTTCAGCACCACCCGGTCGTCCGCCCGGGGCCGTCCCGTCCCTGCTCGCGGCAGAAGACGGGACAGCACCTCCCACTCCACATCCGACAGCTCATGACGACGAATCACGACCAACATGATCGCTCATCAGCCCATCGCCTTTGAAGACGCGCCCTAGGCGGACACGTTCTCGGCGCTGGGCGCGCCCGGCTGCGCCGGGACGGCCGGGGCCGCCCCGTGGTCGACCAGCGTCCGCTCGTCGAAGGGCAGCCCGCCGGCCAGCACCGTGCGGACCCGCTCGTGGTCGATCTCCTTCGTCCAGTGGCCGATCAGCACGGTGGCGACGGCGTTGCCCGCGAAGTTGGTCAGCGCGCGGGCCTCGGACATGAAGCGGTCGATGCCGACGATCAGGCCGACCCCGTCCACCAGCTCCGGCCGGTGCGACTGCAGGCCGCCGGCCAGGGTGGCCAGGCCCGCGCCGGTGACACCGGCCGCGCCCTTGCTGGCGATCACCATGAACAGCAGCAGGGAGAGCTGCTGGCCGATCGACATCGGCTTGTCCATCGCCTCGGAGATGAAGATCGAGGCCATCGTCAGGTAGATCGCCGTGCCGTCCAGGTTGAAGCTGTAGCCGGTCGGCACGGTGATGCCGACGACCGGCCGGCTCACCCCGAGGTGCTCCATCTTGGCGATCAGGCGGGGCAGGGCGCTCTCCGAGGAGGAGGTGGAGAGGATCAGCAGGAACTCGCGGCCGAGGTAGCGCAGCAGGGCGATCACGCTCACCCCGGCGACCAGGCGCAGCAGCGTGCCCAGCACCACGACGACGAAGACGGCGCAGGTCAGGTAGAAGCCGATCATGATGACGGCGAGGCTCTTCAGGGCGGCCGTGCCGGTCGCGCCGACCACCGCCGCCATCGCGCCGAAGGCGCCGACCGGGGCGGCCCACATGATCATCGACATCACCCGGAAGACCAGCCGCTGGACGTGCTCGACGCCGCGCAGCACCGGCGCCCCGGCCGGGCCCATCGCCTGCAGGGCGAATCCGGCCAGCAGCGCGACCACCAGGGTCTGCAGCACCTTGCCCTCGGTGAGGGCCGAGAGCATGGTGGTCGGGATCATGCCGAGCACAAAGTCCGCGGTGCCCTGGGCGTGCCCGGCGGTGGCCTGGGCGTGGCCGGCCTTCGCCAGCGCCTGGGTGAGGTGCAGGCCGGAGCCGGGTTCCAGCAGGTTGCCGACCAGCAGGCCGATGCCGAGCGCGACGGTCGACATGGCGAGGAAGTAGCCGAGCGCGAGGCCGCCGACCCGGCCGACCTTCGCGGCCCTGTTGACCGAGCCGATGCCCAGCACGATGGTGCAGAAGATCACCGGGCTGATCATCATCTTGATCAGGTTGACGAAGCCCGTTCCGACCGGCTTCAGCTCCACCGCGAAGCCGGGGGCGGCCAGCCCGACCACGATGCCCGCCACCACCGCCGCGATCACCGCGAGATAGAGGTAGTGCGTGCGGTCCCGGCGTCTCCTGGGTACTGCCCCGGTGATCGGCATCTGCGGCTCCTTCGCCCTGCTGTCCTGGCGGCCCCGGGTGGTGGGCCGCTCCGACTATGGGTTCCGCCGTGACCGGGGTCACGTTTACGTTCATAGAGTTCACGGCCCGCTGCTGCACCGGCCCTTGCCGGGCACCTCACCCGGCAGTGCACACTGGCTGGCATGTCCCAGCGTCCGAGTCCTCCGTCGCGCCGGCGGGTGCGCAGCCTCGCCGGGCAGCTGTTCGTCGTGCAGATCGTGATCGTCGCCGCCGTGGTGGCCGGCGGCGCCGTCCTCGCCTACCTGTTCACCGCGAGCCGGGCCGAGGACGCCGCCCGCACCCAGGTCAACGCCGTCGCCCGGACGGTCGCCGACTCACCGGCCGTCCGGGCCGCCGTCACCGGCCCGGACCCCTCCGCCGTGCTCCAGCCCTACGCCCAGGACGTCGTGGCGCACACCGGCGTCTCCTTCGTCACCGTGATGGACACCCGCGGCGTGCGCTGGACGCACCCCGATCCCGGCCAGATCGGCCGGCCCTTCCTCGGCCACATCGGCCAGGCACTCGCCGGGCAGACCTGGACCGAGACGTACACCGGCACCCTCGGCCCCTCCGTCCGGGTGGTCACCCCCGTCCTCGACGACGGCCGGCACGTGCTCGCCCTGGTCAGCGTCGGCATCACCGTCGACTCCATCAGCGAACAACTGCGCGACCCGCTGCTCGCCCTGGCCGGGGTTGCCCTGGCGGCCCTCGCCCTCGGCGGGCTCGGCAGCTACCTGGTCGGCGCCCGGCTGCGCCGGCACACCCACGGCATGGGCGCCGCCGAACTCAGCCACCTGTACGAGTACCACCAGGCCACCCTGCACTCGGTGCGCGAGGGCCTGGTGCTGCTCGACCGCGAGCACCGGGTGGTGCTCTGCAACGACGCGGCCCGCGAACTGCTCGGACTCGGAACCGACCTGGAGGGCAGGCCGGTCGCCGCCCTGGGCCTGCCCGAGTCGCTGCTCGCCGCCGTCCTCGCCCCGGCCCCGGCCCGCGACGAGATCCACCTGACGGCGGAGCTGGTCGTGGTGCTGAACACCTCGGACATCGCCGGCGGCCTCGGCCGGGTGCTGACCCTGCGCGACCACACCGAACTCCAGGCGCTGACCGGCGAACTGGACACCGTACGCGGGTTCAGCGAAGCCCTCGGTGCGCAGGCGCACGAGGCCGCCAACCGGCTGCACACCGTCGTCTCGCTGATCGAACTCGGCCGCCACGAACAGGCTGTGGAGTTCGCCACCGCCGAACTCGCCCTCGCCCAACGGCTCACCGACCGGGTGGTGGCCGCCGTCGGCGAACCCGTACTGGCCGCGCTGCTGCTCGGCAAGGCGGCCCAGGCGGCCGAGCGCGGCGTGGAGCTGACCCTCACCGAGGACAGTCGGATCGACGACGGCGTCCTGCCGCCGGAGCTGACCGCCCGCGACCTGGTCACCGTGCTGGGGAACCTGGTCGACAACGCGGTGGACGCCGCCGTCGAGGGCGCGGCCAGGCGCGGCGACGCCCCCGAAGTCACCGTCACCGCACGGGTGGAGGACGCCCACCTGCTGCTGCGGGTGGCCGACACCGGCGCCGGCATCGACCCGCAGGCCGTCGCCGACGTGTTCCGGCGCGGCTGGACGACGAAGGACAGCGGCGGCCACGGCCTGGGCCTCGCCCTCGTCGCCCAGACCGCCCGGCGCAACGGGGGCACCGTCGAGGTCGGCCGCGAACGCGGCGCCGTGCTCACCGTCCGGCTGCCGCTCCAGCGGACGGGGGGCAGCTGATGCCGCCGGCACCGGTGGCGCGCCCGACGATCGGCGTCCTGGTGGTCGAGGACGACCCGGTGGCCGCCGCCGCGCACGCCCTCTACGTGCAGCGCGCGCCCGGTTTTCACGCCGTCGCCACCGTGCACAGCTGCGCGGACGCGCTGCGCGCCCTGGACCGGGCCCGCGACGCCGGCCGCCCCGTCGACCTGATCCTGCTGGACCTGCACCTGCCGGACGGTCACGGGCTCCAGCTCTGCCGCACCCTGCGGGCCGCCGGCCACGCCACCGACATCATCGCCGTCACCTCGGCCCGCGAACTCGCCACCGTCCGCCAGGCCGTCTCCGCCGGCGTCGTCCAGTACCTGCTGAAGCCCTTCAGCGGCGCCGCCCTGCACGACCGCCTGGAGCGCTACGGCCGCTACCGCGAAACCCTCGGCCGCACCGGCGAGGCCACCGGCCAGGACGAGGTGGACCACGCGTTCGCCGTCCTGCGCACCCCCGACCGCACCGCCCTCCCCAAGGGCCTCACCGCCGCCACCCTCGACACCGTCGCCACCGTCCTGCGCGCGGCCGACGCCGGCCTGTCCGCCGCGGCGGCCGCGACGGCGGCCGGCGTCTCCCGGATCACCGCCCGCCGCTACCTGGAACACCTCGTCGACACCGGCCTCGCCCACCGCGAACCCCAGTACGGCCAGGTCGGCCGCCCGGAGCTCTGCTACCGCTGGCGGGCCGCCAAGGGCACTCGGGGCCCGTAGCGCCCGGCAGCGCAGCCTCTCCGGGATCCACCGGCCCGGGGCCCGGGGCGGGGCCGCGGCCTCAGGCCAGCAGCTCCCGGGCGAGCCGGTCGCGGTGCCGGGCCAGCTCCAGGGCGATCGCCGCCTCCTCGGCGTCGGTCAGCACGACGGATGGCGCCAGGACGGGCCGCCGTGCGAGCATGGCGATCCGCAGATGGGTCGGCGGGTGCGTGCTGTCGACGCTGCCCAACTCCCGCGTGGAGAGCCTGAGCAGACGCTCCGTCTCCTGCGGCGGCACCGTGGCCAGCTCCTCGGCGAGCCCGCTCCAGAAGACGGCCGGACCGCGCGGGATGCCGGGCCGGTGGATCCCGGAGAGGCTGCGCTGCCGGGCCCGGAAGGTCTCCACCGTCCGGTCCAGCAGGAGCACCCGAAGCATGTCCTGGGCGGCGGCCGTGGACGCGACCTCGGCGGCCAGGGCGTCGGCCCGGTACTCGGCGCCCTGCCCGGACCGGTCGGCGAGCCGCACCAGCAGGCCGAGGAGGAGCCCGACCAGCCGGTTGACGATCTCCAGGAACAGGTTGGCGATCTCGTGCGCGATGATCTCCAGCGCGTGGGTGCGGCCTGCGTGGGGGTCCGGCAGGCTGACGTACCACCACTGGTTCAGCGTCCCGATGGCGGAGCCGAGCCACCGGCTGCTCCGGTGGTCGCCGTTCACGTCGTGGCCGAGTTCGTGCCCGAGCAGGGCGAGCCGCTGGCCGCCGGTCAGCGGCTCCCAGAGCGACAGCCCGAGCGTGAGCACACTGCGGCGGCGCAGCCCCACCCGCCCGAAGGAGGCGTTGAACTCGCCGGTCACCCGTACGACGTCCACCGGACGGCCGCCCACGGCGGCGGCCACCCGGTCGACCAGTGCGTACAGCGTGGGCGCCGCCGCCCTCCCCAGCACACCGGCGTCCTTCGGGACCCGGCCGAACCGGGGGCGCAGGAGTACGGCCAGGGCGAGGCCCGTCCAGCCGATGGCCCGCAGCGGCCAACTGCCGGTGAACTGCAGGGCCACCGAGGCGGCCAGCAGGCCGCCTGTCACCAGATGGACGAGTGCGGCGACGGCCATGGCCGCGATCCAGGTCCGGTCCTGACGCGCGCCCGCCCCCTCGGCCACGGCCTCGTACACCTGCCCGGCCCGGGAGCGGGCCGCCGCCAGCAGGGCCGCGTCGGCCCGCTGCCGGCGATCGCTGATCCGCCGCCGCCGGGGCGGGAGCACCGGGGCGTCGGCCGGGGCGGGGGACAGGTTCCACTCGCAGCCCGGACACCACGTCGGGAACCGCTCGTCGAGGGCGAGCCGGGTTGCGCAGGCCGGACAGGCGGGGCCGGCGGGGCCGGCCGAGGGTGCTGCGAACAGGGGTACGGGCATGACGGCCGATCATGCCAGTGGGTGCACCACGCGTGCTCCACCGGGCCCCGGCCACGGATCCGGGTGTCAGTCCGTCCGTTCGGCCAGGGCGAGGTAGCGGTCGTCGGTGTCCGTGTAGGCGGTGAGCCGCCAGCCCGTCGCGGCCAGCAGCGGCCGGAGGTTGGGTTCGGCCCGCAGGTCGCCTCCTTCCTTCGCAGCCTCCGGGCGCTCCGCGCCGGTGCTCTGCCGCCCGTGGCGGGCCGCCAGGGCGGCGCGGCCGATCGGGTGGAAGAGGGCGAGCAGGCCGCCGGGGCGGGTGGTGCGGGCGAGTTCGCGCAGGCCGGCGGCGGGGTCGGGGAGGTGGGAGATCAGGCCGGCGGCGAAGACGGCGTCCAGGGTGGCGTCCGGGAGGGGGAGCCGGGCGCAGTCGGCCTGCAGCAGGGTGGCGCCGGTGTCGCGGGTGGCCGCGACGGCGAGCATCTCCGGGGTGAGGTCGACGCCGGTGACGGCGCCGCCGGGGCCGACGGCGGCGCGGAGCAGGGGGAGGGCGCGGCCGGTGCCGCAGCCCGCGTCGAGGACGGACTGCCCTGGCTCCAGGGCGAGTTCGGCGACGGCGGCGGCGTAGCGCGGGCCGTCGTCGGGGAAGCGGGCGTCCCAGTCGGCGGCTCGGGCGGCGAAGAACTCGCGGGTGCGGGCGAGTTCGGCCTGGTGGGTGTCGTCGGTCGGGTCGGGCATCGGGGCTCCCCTCGGTGATCTGCGGTCAGCGTACCGAGCGGGGCCGTGACCTCGGGCGGGAGCGGGTCGTTGGGCAGCGTGCGGCGGGGGTTCACCCGCTCGGGTGGTCTTCACCCGGTGGGCCGGGCGAAGTGGTGCAATCCAGTAAAGTTAGGCTTACCTAACTTCATGGGAGTCTGCTGTGACCGTCACCGTCGAGCCTGCCGAGCCCACCGCACCCGCCCCCGCCCCCGGGGAGGCCGTGCTGCGCCGCCAGCGCATCCGCGAGTCGGCCGCCCGCACCTACGCGCGGTCCTTCCCGATCGTGCCCGTCCGCGCGCACGGCATGACCGTCGAGGGCGCCGACGGCCGCCGCTACCTCGACTGCCTCTCCGGCGCCGGCACCCTGGCCCTCGGCCACAACCACCCCGTGGTGCTGGAGGCGATCCGCCGCACCCTGGACAGCGGCGCGCCCCTGCACCTGCTCGATCTCGCCACCGCCGAGAAGGACGACTTCACCAACGCCCTCTTCGCGAGCCTGCCGGCCGGCTTCGGCGAGCGCTCCCGGGTGCACTTCTGCGGCCCGGCCGGCACTGACGCCGTCGAGGCCGCGCTCAAGCTGATGCAGACCGCCACCGGCCGCCGCGGCGCCCTCGCCTTCACCGGCGCCTACCACGGCATGACCGCCGGCGCGCTCGCCGTGACCGGCAACGTCGCCGTCAAGGCGCCGCTGCCCGGCGGGGGCGAGGTCACCCGGCTCCCGTACCCGTACGACTACCGCTGCCCGTTCGGCGTCGGCGGGCCGGCCGGCGCCGAGCTGGCCGTGACGTACACCGAACGGCTGCTGGACGACCCGGCGGGCGGGGTCGTCAAGCCCGCCGCGATGATCCTGGAGGCCGTGCAGGGCGAGGGCGGCGTGGTGCCCGCACCGGACGGCTGGCTGCGCGAGATGCGCCGGATCACCGCCGAGCGCGGCATCCCGCTGATCGTCGACGAGGTGCAGACCGGGGTCGGCCGCACCGGTGCGATGTGGGCGGTCGAGCACAGCGGCATCATGCCGGACGCCATGGTGCTGTCCAAGGCGATCGGCGGCAGCCTGCCGCTCGCCGTGGTCGTCTACCGCGAGGAGTACGACGGCTGGCAGCCGGGCGCGCACACCGGCACCTTCCGCGGCAACACCCTGGCGATGGCGGCCGGTGCGGCCACCCTGCGCTACGTCGCCGTGCACGGGCTGGTCGAGCGGGCGGCCGCCGTCGGCGCCCGGATGACCGCCCGGCTGCGCGCCCTGCGGGCCGAGCTGCCGGTGATCGGCGACGTCCGGGGGCGGGGCCTGATGATCGGCGTCGAGCTGGTCGACCCGGCCGCCGGCCCGGACGCCTGCGGTGCGCGGCCCGCCGCCCCCCGGCTGGCCGTGCTGGTCCGCGAGGCCTGCCTGGAGCGCGGCCTGATCGTCGAACTCGGCGGCCGGCACGACGCCGTGCTGCGCCTGCTGCCGCCGCTCACCATCACCGACGAGCAGGCCGAGGCCGTCCTGGAGCGCCTCGCCGACGCGATCCGGGCCGCCTCCGTCGCTGCCTACGGGGCGGGGGCGGGCGCGTGAGCACCGGGGCGCCGCTCTCGGGCGGCGCGGCCGGGCCGCAGGCCCTGCGGCCGCTGCTGGAGACCGTCCTCGACGCGTTGGCGGCGGGCGCCGCCCGCCGGGGCGGCCCGCTGCCGGCCGGCGGCCCGGGGCAGAGCGCCGGGCAGGTGGCGGACGCGCTGCGCCACGAGGGCGCGGACTCCCTGCGCCGGCTGACCGAGCTCCTCGCGCACGGCAGCGCCGACCCGGCCGACCCGGCCTGCGCCGCGCACCTGCACTGCCCGCCGCTGGCCGTCGCGGTGGCCGCCGACCTCGCGGTCAGCGCCCTCAACCCCTCCCAGGACTCCTGGGACCAGGCCCCCGCCGCCACCGCCCTGGAAACCGCCCTGCTCGCCGAACTCGCCGCCCTGGTCGGCTTCCACCCCGAGGAGTCGGCCGGCGTCCTCACCTCGGGCGGCACCGAGTCCAACCTGATGGGCCTGATGCTGGCCCGCGACCAGGTGCTCGGCGGCATCGTCGAGCTGGACGGCGTGCCGGCCGGCGCCCGGCCCCGGATCTTCGCTTCGCAGGCCGCCCACTTCTCCGTCCAGCGCGCTGCCGCCCTGCTCGGCCTCGGCGAGCGCGCCGTCGTCCCCGTCCGGGTCGACCACGAACTGCGGATGGACCCGGACGCGCTGGCGCAGGCGATGGCCGAAGCCGCCTGGCAGGGCGCGACGCCGCTCGCGGTGGTCGCCACCGCCGGCACCACCGACACCGGCGCCGTCGACCCGCTGCACCCGGCGGCCGACCTGGCCGCCCGCTACGGCGCCTGGCTGCACGTGGACGGCGCGTACGGCGGCGGCGCGCTGCTCTCCGACCGGCTCGCGCCGCTGCTGGACGGCATCGCCCGCGCCGACTCGGTCTCGCTCGACTGGCACAAGCTGGGCTGGCAGCCCGCCGCCGCCGGCGTCTTCCTGGCCCGCCGGGCCGAGACCTACGCCTCGCTGCTGCGCCGCGCCGCCTACCTCAATCCGGCCGACGACGAGGAGGCCGGCTACCCGAGCCTGCTCGGCCTCTCGCTGCGCACCACCCGCCGGGCCGACGCCTTCAAACTGGCCGTCACCCTGCGCACCCTGGGCCGGCCCGGCCTCGGGCGTCTGGTCGACGCCTGCCACGACCTCGCGCGGGCCACCGCGGAGGCCGTCCTCGCCGAGCCCGCCCTCGAACTGCACTGCGCGCCGATCCTGACCACCGTGGTCTTCCGCTACCGGCCCGCCGGGGGCGGCCCGGCCGCCGCCGACCGGCTCAACGCGCAGCTGCGCCGGGCCCTGCTGCACGAGGGCCGCGCGGTGGTCGGCCGGACGGAACTCCCGGGATCCGGCCCGGGCCGGGTGCGGCTGAAACTGACCCTGCTGAACCCGTACGCCACGCCGGCCGACACGGCGGCGGTGCTGCGCGAGGTGGTCCGCGCGGGCCGGGAGCTGGAGCGGACGGCGGCCCCGGGCTGACGGATCCCCGGGGTGGCCGGTCCGGTCCGAGCGGGGTGGCGGGTCAGGCGGCCGGGCGGAGCAGGATGGCCCGGGTCTGCTCCCAGGTCTCCGGGTCGCAGGCGACCAGCAGGCCGTCCTCGCCGCCGGGCGGGTCGGGCCGGTAGGGGGAGCCGTCCAGCCGGGCGGAGACCCCGCCGGCCTCGCTGACCAGCAGCGAGCCGGGGGCGTGGTCCCACGGGAGGGTGCGGTTGTAGAGGATGAACTCCTGCTCGCCCTCCGCGATGTCGGGGTACTCGACCCCGGCGGCGGAGCGGCCGGCGGCGACCCGGCCGAAGGCGGCGGCGTTGGCGCGCAGCCGCCGCTGGTCGGCGGGGGCGAGGAAGCGGCCCTTGATGAAGCCGCGCCAGTCGCCGGGCGTGCCGGTGGCGGGTCTGCGGGTGAGCCGCTCGCCGTCCCGCCACGCGCCCGCGCCCAGTTCGGCGGCGTACGCGGTGCCGGACACCGGCTGCCAGATCCACGAGGCGACGGTCTGCCCGGAGCGGACGAGCGAGGCCATCACGGCGAAGTCGGGGCGGCCGGCGATGAAGTTCGCCGTGCCGTCGACCGGGTCGACCAGCCACACGGCGGGCTCGGAGAGCAGGGCGTTCGCCAGCTCGGGGTCGGCGGCCACGGCCTCCTCGCCGACCACCGGCACCGGCAGCAGCTCGCGCAGCCTCCTGGCGATGATCACCTCGGCCTCGCGGTCGGCGACGGTGACCACCTCGCCGGGTGCCTTCTCCATCACCTCGCCCGCGGACAGGGCCCGGAATCGCGGCACGACCACCTCGGAGGCCGCCTCGGCGAGGATCTCCGCCACCTTCTCCATCAGCACGTGCCGCTCCCTTCGCTGACACCACTCTCGCACGCCTGTGCCACTCGGACCTGCGGCAGCCCCCTGGCGGCGCCGGGCACGGCCCCGCTCCGGCCTGCGGCGGGCCGGGTCCGGCCCGGGGTCACCGCCTCGGTGCGGGGTCGTCGAGGAAGTGGAAGGCGGGGCGAGGGTGCATCAGGAACTCGTGGTGCGAGATGTTCCACGCGTACGCGCCGGCCAGCGCGAACACCACCCGGTCCGCCGCCCGCAGGCCGGGCGCCGGTGCCCGGTGCGCGAGCACGTCCTTCGGGGTGCAGAGCTGGCCCGCCAGGGTGACCCGGCCGGTGGCGGCGGCCGGGCGCGGCCACGGGTGCGGCCACCCGGCCACCGGCAGCACGGTGAACGGCTGGTCGTGGCCCCGGGTCGCGGGCGTGCGCAGGTGGTGGGTGCCGCCCCGGACCACCGCGAAGTCCTCGCCGTGGCTCTGCTTCACGTCGAGCACCTCGGTGGCGTACCAGCCGCAGTACGCCGTCAGGGCCCGTCCGGGCTCGATCCGCAGGGTCGGCCCGGGGTGGCGGGCGAGCAGCCCCGCGAGGCCGGCGCCGAACGCCGTCCAGTCGAAGCGGCGGGCCGGGTCGGCGTAGTCGACGGCCATCCCGCCGCCGATGTTCACCTCGTCGAGGGCGGTCCGGTGCCGCTCCGCGAGCCGCACCGACCAGGCCACCAGCTGCCCGGCGAGCGCCAGCTGCGCTTCGGGGTCCAGCCCGCTGGCCAGATGGGCGTGGAACCCGCGCAGCCGGATCCGGCGGCCCACCGGGCCGGCCAGCAGCGCGAGGCACTCCTCGGCGGCCGCCGGGTCCAGCCCGAACGGCGTCGGCCGGCCGCCCATCGCCAGCGCCACGGAGTCCAGCGCGCCCGGGGCGAGCGGCAGGTTGACCCGCAGCAGCACGTCCACGTCGGCGGCCTCCGGGTCGGCGGCCAGGGCCGCCGCCAGCAGGTGCAGCTCCCGCACGCTCTCCAGGTGCCAGCGGTGCACCCCGCCCCGGACGGCGGCGGCGATCTCAGCCGGCGTCTTCCCCGGCCCGCCGAACGCCAGCGCCGCACCCGGCACGGCCGCCCGCACGTGCGCCAACTCGCCCCCGCTGGAGACCTCGTAGCCGTCGACCGCGCCGCTCAGCGCGCCGAGCACGGCCGGTTCCGGGTTGGCCTTCGCGGCGTAGTACAGCTCCACCCGCCCGGGCAGCGCGGCACGCACGGCGGCCGCGTGCGCGCGCAGGGCGGCCAGGTCGTAGACGTACGCGGGCAGTTCGTCGGCGCCGAGGCGCCCGACCAGGCTGCGCACGGGTGCGGTCAGGGTCATCGGGCACTCCGCGGGGTCGGCGGGCCGGCGGGGCGGACGGCCCCGGCCAGTGGTGACGGCAGCCGGACGTAGCCGGCCTCGCGGTCGGCCCGGCGCTCCCACCGCGTCAGCAGGTTGGCCTTGGCCGGCAGCGGGCCGCCCGCCAGCAGGGCGGCCAGTTCCGGCGGGCAGCCGAAGGTGTCGGCGTACGAGCGCAGCGCGGCGCGGACGGCCTCCCACAACGCGCCCTCCAGCTCCGGGTGCAGGTCGGCCAGCGCGGCCAGCAGCTCGGAGACGTGGTTGACCAGCAGGCAGTACACCACGCGGTCCCAGCCGCGCCTCGGGTCGTACGTCATCGGGCCGGCGACCTCGGGCGGCAGCCCGGCCGGCAGGGCCGCGTGCCGGCCGGACACCAGCTTGGCGCCCTCCAGGTCGCGGAACAGCACCTGGACGGGCCGGCCGGCGGTGTCCACCCCGATCAGCACGTTCTGCAGGTGCGGCTCCAGCGCCACGCCGTGGTCGAAGTAGGCGGCCAGCACCGGCGGCACCAGCAGCCGCAGGTAGCTGCTCCACCAGGCCAGCGACTCCTGCGGGCCGGCGCCGTCGAGCAGCCGGGAGATGTGGGCCGAACTGGTCGGGTACTCGTCGGCCACCGCCGCCGCGAGCAGCGGCGTGACGCCGGGGTGCAGGGCGCCCGCCAGGCCGTCCCGGACGATCACGCCGAAGCCCTCGAACAGCGCCGTGTCGGTGCGGCCGTCGGGGCCCGGCAGGGCGAGGGTGCGGAAGGCGGGCTCGCGCAGCACGGTCGCGGCCGGGAAGCGTCCGGCCAGCTCGCCGAGGGCCGGGGCCAGCAGGCGGGTCAGCGCGACGGCTCCGGCCAGCTCGTACGCGGCGTTCTTGCGCAGGCAGTTGGTGATCCGGACGTTCAGGCTGAACTTCAGGAAGGCCCCCGCACCGTACAGCGTGCGGACGGACGCGGTGGCGGCGAACGGGGTGCCGCCGGTGCCGAGGTCCAGGACGTCGCCCCGGGCCAGCGCGGCCTGCAACAGCCCGTTCTCCGCCAGCAGTTCGTACTGCCACGGGTGAGCGGGCAGCAGCCCGTACCCGGCGGGCGCCTCGCCCAGCCCGTCCAGCAGCGCGGTCGCCGCCGGATCGAGGCTCTCCCCGGCGAGCAGGCCCGTGCGGACGGCGAGCCGGCGTAGCGGGAAGACGGCGCGGGCCTCCGGTGCGTACGCGGCCCAGGCCTGGCCGGCGTCGGCGCCCCCGCCGGAACCGGTGCCCTCGGCGGAGCCCTCGCCGGAGCGGGACTTGGGCGCCGGGTGGAAGCGGTGCCCGTACACCAGTGCCTGCTCGGACTCCAGGTAGCGGGCGGTCTCGGGGGAGCCGCCGGCCGCCGGGCCGGCCCGGCCGGCCAGCGCGGCCCGGACGCCCGCGTGGCTGGAGGCGAGCTGCGGGAGGAACTCGGCGTTGCTCACCCCCGTCCGCAGGGTCAGCTCCTGCTGGATGTGCTCGGCCAGCTCGCGCCAGCCCAGGACGCGCCACCCGTCCGGCCGTTCCTGCTCCACCGGCCCGGCGAAGCGGTGCGCGCCGATCAGTGAGGTCCGCCGCAGCCGGGCCCGCAGCAGCACTCCGCGCCGGGGCAGCCGCAGCAGCAGACTGCCGTCGGCGACGGCGGTCTGCCGCTCGGGGGCGGAGACCTCGCGCAACAGGCAGTTGAGCAGGGTGTGGGCCACCGCCTGGTCGGCGTCGGCCAGTTCGGGGTGGTCGGCCGGCCGGGTTCGGCGACGGGCCACGGGCGGGACAGGTAGGGGCATCAACGGCTCCGGCGGGTGCGGGGGAGGAGGGCGGCCGGGCGCGTCATCGGCAGACACCCGGGCGGCGAAGGTAGTTGGGCCCGGTGGTGTAGTGCTTGTTGATGTCGGCCGCGCCCGATCGCGCCTTGGCGAGCAGGCTTCCGGCGGTGACCATCGCCTTCACCGGCAGCCGCTCGGCGTCGAGCAGGGCGGCCCGCAGCGGCTCGGCGTCCGGGCCGGCCCGGTCGACCGCTTCGCCCAGCCGCCTGCGCAGCAGCCGCAGCGAGCCCTCCAGCGGTGCCCGTCCGTGGGCGTCGAGGGCGAACGCGAGCGAGGCGGTGCAGAGATGGCCGGTGACGGTCGTGAACAGGTCGGTGAGCGCCCGGTCGTCCGTACCGAGGATCCTCGGGTCGGCGAACCCCGTCTGCCCGGGCGCGTCCGGTCCGAGGGCGGCGGCGAGCCTGCGGGTGTTCACCCGGGGGCCGTCGTTGTCCTTCAGCAGCAGCCGCAGTCTGGTCCGGCCGCCGGGCCGGTCGAGGACGAGCGAGATGTTCTGCTGGTGCGACTCCAGGGCGATGCCGTACCGGAAGAGCGTGGTCTGCCAGTCGAGCAGCAGCACCAGCAGGTCGTCGAACAGGGCCGTCGGGTCGCCGTCGTGGAACCGGTCCGCGAGGTGGTCGAGCACCAGGCGCCCGCCCGGCGCCCGGGCCGCGAGGGCGGCCAGCGGCACGGTGACGGCCCCGTCCAGGCCCTCGGGGTACCGGCGCAGCAGGGCGGCCAGCAGTTCGTGGCCGGCGTGCGCGTAGCCCTGCTCGTCCGCGTGCAGGACGCTCCCGGCGAACCGGGGTTCGCGGGCGGTGACCGCCGCCAGCAGGCGCTGGCCGGCCGCGCCGTCCAGCAGCGTGCCGGGCTTGATGGTGCGGCGGTTGAGCAGGCCGAGGGTGGCGGTGGCCAGCGGCAGTTTGAGGTGGTGGGCCGGGTCGGCGGCGACCGCGACGGTGCGCATCGACAGGGTGGGGACGACCCGCAGGTACGGGCGCTCGGCGAGCACCGCCCGTCCGGCCAGTCCGGTGGCGCGCAGCGCCTCCTCCAGTGCGGCGCCCACGGTGAGTGGGTGCACGGGCAGGGTGAGGTACGGGCCGGTGAGGCCGGTGAGCCCGAGGCCGGCCGGCGTGGGCCACCAGGGCGGCAGAGGCCGGGGGCCCCGGACGGTGAGCGCCTCGGCGGGGACGGCGAGCCAGCGCAGTTCGAACTCGGGGTGGAACTCGGGTGCGTACGCGCGCAGGTGCGCCTCGGTGAGGCCGGAGCGGCCGCGCGCGGTCGGGTACACGGGGTGGTCGTGGCGGGCGGCCAGGGTGTCGTGGGCGAGGGCCGCGCGGGGGCCCGTCCAGTCGGCCGGGTCGGCGCCGTACCGCTCGGCCAGCGTGCGGTGCACCGAGGCGCGGGTGCCGTCGTGCAGTTCCATGGTGGCCAGGGTCTGCCGGCACTCCTCGGCGAAGGCCGTGTACCCGCTCCGGTCGGCCGGGTCGGCGCAGCTGCCGAGTGCGGCCAGGATCTGCGGCAGGCCGGTGAGGGCGGTGCCGTCGACCTCCAGCAGCGGCAGCCGGGCGGCGTACTCGCTCTGGAAGCCCTCGGGTGCGACGGGCAGCAGAAGGGTGTGCGGGGCCGCCGCCAGCCGGATCCAGCGTCCGTCGGCCCGGTCGACGGCCGCGCCGCGGGTGCGGAGCCCGAGGACGTCCTCGCGCAGCAGCGCCGAGAGCACCCGCAGGGTCAGCCCGGCCGCCGCGCTCACGGGGTGATCTCCCAGCGGTTGGCGGCGATGAAGGCGGCGACGGCGCGGTCGACGGCCGGCCGGTCGGGGCCCACCGCCCAGACCACGCCCAGGTAGTCCCGGTTGGTGCGGTAGTGCTCGTGGCGCTCACCGACCGGGCGCACCGGCCGGTAGGCCAGCCGGACGCCGTCGGTCTCGGCGTCGTACGGGCCGGGCGCGGCGGTGAGGGTGCCGGCCCGGTCGGCGCAGACCGGCTCGTTGCGGGCGTGGCGGCCGGTGCGGGCGCCGAGGCCGGCGGGCAGCGGCTCGCCCAGGTGGACCTTGAGCACGTGTTCGAAGAAGGGGATCTCCAGCAGCCGGGCGAGCATCAGGTCGCACTGGTCCCCGATGGCACGGTAGTTGACCTCGACCAGCCGGGCCCGGCCGTCGGCCTGGAGGACGAACTCGGTGTGGCAGGCGCCGAGGCCGACGCCGAGGGCGTCCAACTGGGCGAGCAGCTGGTCGAGGACGGGCCGCGGGTAGGCGGGGACGAACTCCAGCAGCTCCTCGACGAAGTGCGGCGGCGGCGAGAGCCGGGTGCGGAAGCCGCCGAGGACGTGCCGGGTGCGGCCGTCGCCGAGGGTCTCCAGCGTGTGCAGGTCGCCGGTCAGGAACTCCTCCACCACCAGGGCGGCGCCGGGCCGCCGGTGCTGTATCTCCCGGCACCGCTCCCGCAGTTCGGCCGCGTCGGCGACCAGGACGACGTCCTCGCTGGCGACGCCCTCGCGCGGCTTCACCACGCAGGGGAAGGGCGCGTCGGGCAGCTCGGGCGCCTCCCCGGGGGCGAGCTCGGCCGACCACACCGCGTCCAGGCCGGCCAGATCGAGCCGGCGGCGCAGCTCGGCCTTGTTCTTGGCCCGCAGGGCGGCCCGCCAGTCCTTGGCCGGAAGTCCGAAGTAGTCGGCGGCCAGGGCGGTCTGGGTCTGGAGGTGGTCGCTGTTGCTGAAGACGGCGTCCGGTGCGTGGTGGGCGGAGATCAGTCCGATCACCTCGCGGAAGTCCCGGACGTCGCACTCCAGGATTTCGGGGGCGCCGGGCAGCCCGAGGTAGGCGGCGCGGTGCGGAGCGGCTCGGTCGGTGAGGACGGT
Organism: Kitasatospora sp. NPDC057223; assembly: GCF_042669755.1. Taxonomy (NCBI): domain Bacteria; kingdom Bacillati; phylum Actinomycetota; class Actinomycetes; order Kitasatosporales; family Streptomycetaceae; genus Kitasatospora; species Kitasatospora sp. NPDC057223. The sequence goes on from NZ_JBHUWW010000004.1 coordinate 16,105, forward strand.
GACGTCCAGGCCGAGGCGGGCCGCGGCCGGCAGGAATCCCTCGGTCACCGAGTCGGTGGGGTTGAGGGCGAGCAGATAGAGCCGCATCGGGGGTGAGGTCCTCTCGTGGGCCGGGCCGGGCCGGGCCGGGCGGAGCGGTGGGGGCGGGCGCGGCCCGCTCACCCGTTCGGCGGTGCCATCGGACGGCATCCGGAGCACGCCGGGAGTGGGCCCCGCTGTGCGCGACCGGTGCCGGCGCCGGTCGTGCGGGCGGGGCGGCCGGGTGGTGGCGAGGGCCGGACTGCCGCCGGAAACCGCTGTACCACCGGGATTCCGGGCGCCGGGTGATGGAGGGTCAGCACGGAAGGCGAGTCTAGGTTAGGTTGGCCTAAGTACGTCAAATCGCAGGCCGGAGCGGGTGCGGGCCCCCGAATCGGGCCCCGCCGCGCGTCGTGCCCCCGCGCGGAACGCGGCCGGTCATGTGTAAGGTGAGCCTCACCTTAGGCCGATCGGCAGTGGGGGCGGCACGAGGCCGTGCACGCACCCCGAGCCTTCGGCCGGGGTGGCCACCCGCCGCGTCGTCGTCGGTCGCCGCTCCGCACGGAGGTCCGCCCCCGGTCGTCGGAGTGAAGGCGCCCGGCCGCTCCGCTGCGATGCACGAACCTCCACGCCGCTCCGCCACCCGCCCCCCAGTCGCCGCTCGGCCCCAGCCGAATCCGGGAGAAATCCATGCCCGAACCACAGGTGGTCCAACCCCGGGCCGCAGAGCTGCTCGCCCCCGTCTACCGGGAGCTCCTCAGCAGTTGCGAGAGCCTGCGGGTCCGGCTGCTGGGGCCCCAGGAGGTCCCGGACGGCCCGGGGTTCGTCCGCGCCGACCGGCTGGGCGCCCACCTGGACGGGCTGGTGGCCGGCGAGAGCGCGCGGATCCTCGCCGTCCACGGCCGCGAACCCCGCCCGCACGTCGCCGCCTCGCGCCTGCTGCACCACTACCTGTGGTCGCTCTGCCTGCTGGTCAGCGGCCCCTGGTACCTGTCCCGGCGGGTACCAGGGATCAGCGCCGAGGACCTCTGGATCGACCTCGGCACCGGCGACCTCGCGCTGCGCCCCGGTGCCTTCGCCTGCCTGCCCGGCGACCCGGCGGCCGGCCTGCCCGGCACCCGGGTGCCGGGCGGCGAGGACGAGCTGCGGGCCGAGCTGCGGGCCGCGGTCGCCGACCACCTGGAGCCCGTACTCGCCGTCTTCCAGGGCCCGTTGAAGCGTGGACAGCGCGCTCTGTGGGGCATGGCCGCCGACGACCTGGCCTCCGGCGTCTGGTACCTCGGCCGGATGCTCGGCGACGAGGAGGCCGGCGCCCGCGCGGCGTCCCTCCTGCTGCCCGGCGACACCCTGCCGTTCCCGGGCGCCGCCGACTTCCGCCGGCTGGCCGGTACGGAGGGCCGCACCCACCTCACCCGCACCCGGCTCGGCTGCTGCCTCTACTACGCCATCCGCCCCGAGGACACCTGCGTCACCTGCCCCCGCACCTGCGACGCCGAGCGCGTCCGCCGGCTGGAGCAGCCGGCGGCCACCGGCTGAGCGGGCCGCCGGCCGCCCGGCCGGCGGGTCAGTGCCCTTCGTGCCGCTCCGAGCTGTAGGTGGCCGTGCCGCCGATGTCGGCGACGACGCCGGGGCAGACGGCGCACGCGGCCGCACCCCGCTGCGCGTACCAGCGGCAGGTCCGGCGGATGCCGCAGGCGGGCAGCGGCGGACCGCCCGCCGGGAGCTCCCCGCCCGCGCCGTCCGCCGGGGCGTCCAGCAGGTGGTCGACCACCCCGCACCCGCTGCCCGTCCACTGCGGGCAGCGGTCCTGGACGCACGGCGCGGAGAACCGGTACCGGGCCTCCGGGCGGCCGTCCGCCGCCAGCGCCGCGGCGAAGGCCTCGTCCACGGGGACCGGCATCGGCAGGTACGCCAGCCGCCCGGAGCCCGTCATCACGCCCAGTACGGCGGTGCCCTCGTGGTGGCAGGCGGCGCTCGGGCAGGTCCGCCCCTGCTCCCCGGCGGGCCGGCCGCCGTCCGCGGCCGTGGGCGGCCTCATCGGCCGGCACCTAGCCGATCTGCAGCTGGGCGAACCTCTCCAGCTCCGTCCGCAGGGCGTCCGGCGGGAGCCCCCGCCACCACACGTGACTGCCGAGCGCCACCGAGACGGCTCCCGGCGGCGTCAGGTCGCCCAGCGCGAGCGCCCCCGCCTGGCCGACCGCGTGGCTCACGCGCGCCTGCTGCTCCTCGGTCAACTCGACGTCGCTGACGACGAACTTGAACTCGTGCTTGCCCATGGCAACCTCGCGATCACTCCGTGCTACGAATGGTTCGAGGCCATACGGTACCTGCGGCGCAAGGGCACTGCGGGTTCGACGCGCCAGGCGGTGCTGCGGGCGGGGGCGCCCCGGGGCGCGCTACGCGCCGTCCTGGCGGCGCTGCTTGAGCATCTCGTCGTACTCGGCGTGCACCCGGCGGTCCATCGCGAGGGCGAACTGGGCGTCGGCGACGGTGCGGGCCAGCGGCCGGACGTGCTGGATCTGCTCCGTCAGGTGGGCGGCCTCGCCCGGGGGGAGTGGCCGGTCGTCGGCCAGGGCGCCGAGCAGGTGGTCGCGGACGAGGCCGACGAACAGCTCGGCTATCGCGTCCACGTGTTCCTGGGTGCGGCGGCTGGCCTCCAGGACGGCGGAGAGCGGCACGCCTTCGGCGACCAGGGCCGTCGTCGCGTCCATCAGCCGCCGGCTGACATGGGTGATGCCGTGCTCGTGGAGGGTGATGTAGCCCTGCGCGATGGACTCGGCGGTGTTGGTGTCGGTGAGCTGGTCGCCGAAGGTGTCCCGGAGTTCGTTCCAGCTGAGTTCGACCGGGGTCTCGTCCGACCAGGGCGCGACGATGGCCGCCTCCAGGCCGATCAGCTCGGCGACGTCGCGCCCGCTCTCCCCGGCGCCGATCAGTTCGGCGATGCCGCCCAGCGTGTGGCCGCGCTCCAGCAGTTCGGCGATCACCCGCAGCCGGGTGAGGTGGGCCTCGCCGTACCAGGCGATCCGGCCCTGCCTGCGGGGCGGCGGGAGCAGCTTGCGCTCGCGGTAGAAGCGCAGGGTGCGGGTGGTGATGCCGGCCGCCTCGGCCAGTTCCTCCACCCGGTACTCGTGCTGCGCTGTCGCCGCTGGTACTGCCCGGAGCTTCTCCACGGCGCTCAGCATAGGCGCCGCCGTCGGGGGGTCGGGGGTCTGCAACCGTGGTTGCGCGGCTTCTTCCATGAACTGTCAGCAACGGCTACCCTGCCAATCGTGCCAGTGATTACTGGCACAGATCGAATGGACGCGCGCACCGCACCCTGCCCCCGGGTGCGCGCCCCACCCCACCCTCAGGAGGGACGCCGGATGGCATCCACCCCCAAGCGCAGCAAGCCGGACGAGCCCGCCACGCCCGCCACCCCGCACGTGCGGGTGGCCGTGATCGGCTCCGGATTCGGCGGCCTCGGCGCCGGCGTCCGGCTGCGCCGCGCAGGGATCACCGACTTCGTCATCCTGGAGCGGGCCGGCTCGGTCGGCGGCACCTGGCGCGACAACAGCTACCCCGGCTGCGCCTGCGACGTGCCGTCCCACCTCTACTCCTTCTCCTTCGCGCCCAACCCGCAGTGGCCGCGCAGCTTCTCCGGCCAGCCCGACATCCGGGCCTACCTGGAGAAGGTCACCGACACCTTCGGCCTCCGCCCGCACCTGCGCTTCGGCGCCGAGGTCACCGAGGCCCGCTGGGAGAGCGACGGCGCCCGCTGGCGGGTCACCACCACCGCCGGCGAGTGGACGGCCGACGCCGTCGTCTCCGCCGCCGGCCCGCTCGCCGACCCGCAGATCCCCGACATCCCCGGCCTGGACGCGTTCCCCGGCAAGGTCTTCCACTCCTCCCGCTGGGACCACGACTTCGACCTCGCGGGCAAGCGCGTCGCGATGGTCGGCACCGGCGCCTCGGCCGCGCAGATCATCCCCAGCATCCAGCCCGGGGTCGGCCGGCTCACCGTCTTCCAGCGGACCCCCGCCTGGGTGCTGCCGCGCCGCGACCGGGCGATCAGCAGCGCCGAGAAGTGGCTGCACAGCACGCTCCCCGCCACCGCCAAGCTCCGCCGGGGCGCCGTCTTCGCCCTCCGGGAGCTCCAGGTGGACGCCTTCGTCCGCCGGCCCGGCGCGCTGCGCCTGGTGCAGCGGCTGGCCCAGCGGCACATCGCGGCCGGTGTCACCGACCCGGCCCTGCGGGCCCGGCTGACCCCGGACTACCGGATCGGCTGCAAGCGCATCCTGCTCAGCAACACGTACTACCCGGCGCTCGCCGCCGCCAACACCGAGGTCGTCTCCGCCGGGCTGTCCGAGGTGCGCGGCTCGACACTGGTCGCGGCCGACGGCACCGAGCACGAGGTGGACGCGATCGTCTTCGGCACCGGCTTCCACGTCACCGACATGCCCGTCGCCGACCGGGTGTTCGGCGTGGACGGGCAGAGCCTGGCCTCGCAGTGGAAGGAGGGCATGGAGGCGCTGCGCGGCTCCACCGTCCACGGCTTCCCGAACCTGTTCTTCGTGATCGGGCCGAACACCGGCCTCGGCAACAACTCGATGATCCTGATGATCGAGTCACAGCTGAACTACCTGATCGACGCGTTGACCACCCTGCAGTCCGTCGGCGCCACCGCCATGCAGCCCACCGCCCGGGCCCAGCGGCACTGGAACCAGGCCCTCCAGCACCGGATGTCGCGCACCGTCTGGGCCACCGGCGGCTGCAACAGCTGGTACCTGGACGAGGAGGGCAGGAACACCGTGCTGTGGCCGGGCTCCACCACCGCCTTCCGCCGCGCCACCCGCCGCGTCGACCTCGCCGAGTACGAGCTGATCAAGCGCACCGCACCCCGGCCGTCCGCCCTCGCCCAGGAGGTCCCCGCATGAGCCCCGCGATCCCCGCCGACTGCGTGCTCCCGACCCCGGTAGAGGAGTTGAGCATCCGTTCGGCGGACGGCACCCGGCTGCACGCCGAGGTCCACGGGCCGGCCGGCGCGCCGACCGTCGTGCTCGCGCACGGCTGGACCTGCTCGACCGCCTTCTGGGCCCCGGTCATCAACCAACTCGCCGGGGAGTACCGGCTGGTGGCGTACGACCAGCGCGGCCACGGGCGCAGCGACGTACCGCGCGACCGGGCGGCGTACAGCACCCGGGCGCTGGCCGAGGACCTGGAGGCGGTGCTCGCCGAGGCCGTGCCGGCGGGGGAGCGGGCCGTGCTGGCCGGGCACAGCATGGGCGGCATGACCATCATGGCGGCGGGCGGCCGGGCCGCGGTCGCCGCCCGGACGGCCGCCGCGCTGCTGGTCAGCACGGGGGCGGGCGACCTGGTCGCCGAGCTGCGGGTCGCCCCGGACGCCGTCCGCAGCCCTTGGCTGCGGCGCTTCCTGCACCAGCGCATCCTGAAGTCGCGCCTGCCGCTGGGGCCGGTCAACACCGTCAGCCGGGCCGTCCTCAAGTACGCCACCATGGGCCCGGCCAGCCCCGCCGGCCGGGTCGAGGCCGCGGCCAGGATCGTGCACGCCTGCCCGACCGCCGTCCGGTCCCACTGGGCCTCCGTCCTGGAGGAGTTGGACGTCAAGGACGGTCTCGCGGCGCTGGCCGCACCGACCGCGGTGGTGGTGGGTACCGACGACCGGCTCACGCCGCCCGTCCTGGCGCACCGGCTGGTCGCCGGACTGCCCGATCCGCAGGGCCTGTTGCTGCTGCCGGGAGTCGGCCACATGGCGCCGCTGGAGCGCCCGGCCGAGATCGCCGCCGAGCTGCGCCGCCTGGCCGCCGCCCACCTCGCGGCCCCCGCCCGTCCCGCCACGTCCGCCGAGCCTGCCGCACCGGCCGTCCCGGCGGAGAGGAGCACCGCCGCATGAGCGCCGTCCCGCCCCTGTCCGCGCAGGTCGTCGTCGTCACCGGGGCCGCCCGGGGCGTCGGCGCGACGCTGGCCCGCAAGCTCGCCGCGCAGGGCGCGAAGGTCGCCCTGGTCGGCCTGGAACCGGCCGAACTGAAGGCCGCCGCCGCCCTCTGCGGCCCGGACGCCTCCTCCTGGGAGGCCGATGTCACGGACATCGACGCGCTGTCCGCCACCGCCCGGGCCGTCCAGGACCGGTACGGGAGGATCGACGCGGTCGTCGCCAACGCTGGCATCGCCATCGGCGGGCCGCTGCTGGACAGCGACCACCGGGCGTTCAGCCGGGTGATCGAGGTCAACCTGCTCGGCAGCGTGGCGACCGCCCGGGCGTTCCTGCCCGCGCTCACCGAGAGCGGCGGCTACCTGCTGCAGATCGCCTCGCTGGCGGCCATGACGCCCGCGCCGCTGATGAGCGCGTACTGCGCGAGCAAGGCCGGGGTGGAGGCCTTCGCCCACGCGCTGCGCGCGGAGGTGGCCCACCAGGGGGTCAAGGTCGGTGTCGGGTACCTGAGCTGGACGGACACCGACATGGTGCGCGGCGCCGACCAGGACGAGGTGCTGCGGCAGATGCGCTCCAGGCTGCCCTGGCCCGCCAGCAGGACGTACCCGCTCGACCCGGCGGTCGACCGGCTGGTGGCGGGTGTCGCGCGGCGCTCGCCGCACGTCTACGCCCAGGCCTGGCTGCGCGCCGTGCAGCCGGTCCGGTGGGTGCTGCCGGGGCTGATCGCGGCCGTCGGCTCACGTGACGTCGCCAGGCTCGCACCGCAGTTGAAGGCCACCGCGGGCACCCGGCTGGGCCCGGTCGGAGCCGGCGGGGACGCCGACTCGGCGGCCCGCGCCGCCGCGGCGGACGCCGGGAAGCAGTAGGCCCGGCGGGCGGCCCCGAGGGGCACGGTCCGGTGCGTTCGTGGGAGAGCGGACGTACGGGGCCGTGCCCCTGGGGGTTCGTGTGTTCCGGCGGGCGAGTCGGTACGGTCTGGGCCATGACCACTGCCCTCATCACCGGCGCCACCGCCGGAATCGGCGCCACGTTCGCCGTCAAGCTCGCCCGTTCCGGCCATGACGTCGTCCTCGTCGCCCGGGACACCGCGCGGCTCGCGGAGAGCGCCGAGAAGCTGTCCGCCGAGTACGGCGTGGTGGCCGAGCCGCTCACCGCGGACCTCTCGACCGAGGCCGGCATCGCCGCCGTCGAGGCCCGGCTCTCGGACGCCTCGCGGCCCGTCGACCTGCTGGTCAACAACGCCGGGTTCGGCAACAAGGGCGCCTACCTGACCGTGCCGCTCCAGGGCGAGTTGGACATGCTCAAGGTGCACGTCGAGGCCGTCCTGCGGCTGACGAGTGCCGCGCTGCCGGGCATGCGCGAGCGCGGGCGGGGCGGGATCGTCAACGTGGCCTCGGTCGCGGCCTTCCTGCCGCGCGGCACCTACGGGGCGTCGAAGGCGTGGGTGGTGAGCTTCACCCAGGGCGCGGCCCGTGACCTCGGTGACTCGGGGGTGCGGCTGATGGCGTTGTGCCCCGGTTTCACCCGGACGGAGTTCCACCAGCGGGCCGGTATGGGCACCTCGAACATTCCGGCCTGGGGCTGGCTGTCGGCCGAGCGGGTGGTGAACGAGGCGATGCGCGACCTGGCCCGCGGGCGGTCGCTGTCGGTGCCGGGCAAGCGCTACAAGCTCGTGGTGGCGCTGGCGCGGCTGCTCCCGTCGGGCGGGCTCGGCAGGATGTCCTCGAAGGCGGCGCGGACGTACGGCAGGGAGTGAGCGCGCGGTGGCGGCGGGCGGGCCCGCAGCAAGACGGCCGGCGCACGGAGGAATAGACCGAGCCTCATTATTAGCTTCGCTAACTATGAGCTTTTCTCTGTATGCTGGCCCGCGGACCGCCCCGCCGCCCCGCCCCGACCCCTTGGAGGCCCGCACGTGAGGCCCGACACCGACGCCTGGACCCCGCCCGCCCGCGAGGGCGGCGAGCCCGCCCCGCCCGCGCAGCTGCGCCGCATCCTCGCGCTCTTCCGCCCCTACCGGGGCCGGCTCGGCGTGGTCGGCCTGCTGGTGGCGGCCTCCGCCGTGGTCTCGGTGGTGTCGCCGTTCCTGCTGCGGGCCGTCCTGGACACCGCGATACCGCAGGGCCGCACCGGGCTGCTCAGCCTGCTGGTGCTCGGCATGATCGCGGCCGCGGTGGTCAACAGCATCTTCAACGTGCTGCAGACCCTGATCTCGACCACCGTCGGCCAGCGCGTCATGCACGACCTGCGCACCTCCGTCTACTCGCACCTCCAGCGGATGTCCCTGGCCTTCTTCACCCGGACCAGGACGGGCGAGGTGCAGTCCCGGATCGCCAACGACATCGGCGGCATGCAGTCCACGGTGACGTCCACCGCGACCTCCCTGGTGTCCAACTTCACCAGCGTGATCGCCTCGGTGGTGGCGATGGTCGCGCTGGACTGGCGCCTCACCCTGGTCTCGCTGCTGCTGCTCCCGGTGTTCGTCTGGATCAGCCGGCGGGTCGGCGGGGAGCGCAAGAAGATCACCACCGAGCGGCAGAAGCAGCTCGCGCTGATGTCCTCCGCCGTCCAGGAGTCGCTGTCCGTCAGCGGCATCATGCTCGGCCGCACGATGGGCCGTTCCGACTCCCTGTCCAAGGAGTTCACCGAGCAGTCGGACCGCCTGGCCGACCTGGAGGTCCGCTCCAGCATGGCCGGGCGCTGGCGGATGAACACCATCCAGATCGTGATGGCCGCGATGCCCGCGGTGATCTACTGGGCCGCCGGGCTGGCCTCCGCCGACGGCGCGCCGATCGTCTCGATCGGCACCCTGGTCGCGTTCGTCTCGCTCCAGCAGGGGCTGTTCCGGCCGACCGTCAGCCTGCTGTCGACCGGCGTCCAGGTGCAGACCTCGCTGGCGCTGTTCCAGCGCATCTTCGAGTACCTCGACCTGCCCGTGGAGATCGCCGAGCCCGCGCAGCCCGTCCGCCTGGAGAAGATCCGCGGGGAGGTCCGCTTCGAGGGCGTCGGGTTCCGCTACGACCCGGCGCAGGAGCGGCCCACCCTGGCGGGGATCGAGCTGAAGGTGCCGGCCGGCGGCTCGCTGGCCGTGGTCGGCGAGACCGGCTCCGGCAAGACCACGCTCAGCTACCTGGTGCCGAGGCTGTACGACGTGACGGCGGGGCGGGTCACCATCGACGGCACGGACGTACGGGAGCTGTCCTTCGAGAGCCTGTCGCGCGCCGTCGGGGTGGTCTCGCAGGAGACGTACCTGTTCCACGCCTCGGTCGCCGACAACCTGCGCTTCGCCAAGCCGGAGGCCACCGACGCGGAGGTGGTCGCCGCCGCCCGCGCCGCCCAGATCCACGACATGATCGCCGGCCTGCCGGACGGCTATGACACGCTCGTCGGTGAGCGCGGCTACCGGTTCTCGGGAGGAGAGAAGCAGCGCCTCGCGCTCGCCCGGACGATCCTGCGCAACCCGCCGGTGCTGATCCTGGACGAGGCCACCAGCGCGCTCGACAACCGCACCGAGCTGGCCGTCCAGCAGGCGATCGACGCGCTCGCGGCGGGCCGGACGACGATCACGGTCGCGCACCGGCTGTCCACCGTCCGCTCGGCCGACCAGATCGTGGTGCTCGACCGGGGGGAGGTCGTCGAGCTCGGGACGCACGAGGAACTGGTCGAGGCCGGCGGACGGTACGCCGCGCTGCTGCGCCGGGAGGGGCCGGTGCCGGCGGACGTCAGGGTGTAGCGGGCCGGGGCGGGGGCGGTCAGGCGGCCTTCGGCAGCTCGTTGTAGGTCTCGGCGACCTCCTGGCCGGACAGCTCCTGGATCGCCCGCATCACCTCGTCGGTGACCTGGCGGCGGGCCTGGGCCGAGCGGGCCTTGCCGTGCAGCTCGGTGAAGTCCAGCGGTGCGCCGAAGCGGACGGTCACCTTGCGGATCCGGGGGAGCCGGCGGCCGACGGGGAGGATCTGCTCCGGGCCCTCCAGGGCGACCGGGACCACGGGCACCCCGGCGGTCAGCGCCAGCCAGGCGACGCCGGTCTTGCCGCGGTACAGCCGGCCGTCCAGCGAGCGGGTGCCCTCGGGGTAGATGCCGAAGGCCTTGTCGGCCTCCAGGATCTCCAGCGCCGACTGCAGCGAGGCCTGCGCGGAGCGGTAGGTGCCGCGCTCGACCGGGACGGCGCCGATCGCCTCGAAGAAGCCCCGGGACAGTGCGCCCTTGAGGCCGGTGCCGGTGAAGTACTCGGCCTTGGCCAGGAAGTGCACCCGGCGGGGCGCGGTCAGCGGGATGACCACGCTGTCGATGAAGGACAGGTGGTTGCTGGCCAGGATCACCCCGCCCTTGCGCGGAACGTTCTCCAGGCCCTCGATCACCGGCCGGTAGACCGCCCGTGCGAGGGGTTTCAGCACCAGCTTGGTGAGGATGTTGATCATGGTCCCTCCCTGGACGAATGACCGGGCCGTGCACCCGGGGCGGAGCGTGTGTCGCTCGGCTCACCGGCGGGCCGAGATCAGATCGCAGGGTACGACATGAACCCCGGCGCCCGTCCACTCCCGTCCGCGCCCGGCCTGTCGCGTCGCGCGGTGTTCGAGCGGCCGGTCGAACGCCTGTCCGCACAGGTCCGGGCCGGGGTCCCGGCCGGAGGCGTCCGGCGGGGCCGGTACTGTACGCCAGTCAGTAACGCGCACAGGAGGGGACACATCCCATGGCAGACATCGAGGCGGCTCGGCAGGCGTTCGAGCGGTTCGACATCAACGGCGACGGCCTGATCTCGGCCGCCGAGTACTCCCGGGTGATGGCGGAGCTCGGTGACCCCCACGTCTCCGTGGCGGTCGCCGAGTCCGTGATCAAGGCGTCCGACGTCAACGGCGACGGCCTGCTCACCTTCGAGGAGTTCTGGGCCTCGCGTCAGCGCTGAGCCCGCGCGAAGGGCCGGCCCCGGGTGTCCGGAGCCGGCCCTTCGTCATCTCGCGGCGGGTCTGGTCCGCCGGTCAGCCCGCGGTGCCCGGGAACACCCGGCGGACCACCCGCTCGGCGGCCCCGCCGTCGTCCCACGGGCAGAACCGCTCGCGGAACTTCGCCCGGGCGGCCGGCTCCGGATCACCCGCGAGCAGTGCCGCGGCCAGCCCGTCCTGGTCCACCGTGACGGCGCCGGGCGGCTCGGCGAACAGGTCGAAGTAGACCCCGCGCACCCGCTGGTACTCCTCCCAGTCCGGTGCGAAGACGACGATCGGCCGGTCCAGCACCGCGAAGTCGAACATCATCGAGGAGTAGTCCGTGACCAGGACGTCCGCCGCGAGGTAGAGGTCCTCGACCGCCGGATGCGCCGAGACGTCCACGATCGCGGCCGCCCCGTCACGGGCCGCGAGGTCGCCCGGCCCGCCGGTGTGGAAGTAGTGGGTGCGCACCAGCAGCGTGAAGCCGGGGCCCAGGCGCCGGGCCAGCTCGCGGACGTCCAGCAGCGGCACGTACCCGCCCTGTCCCTCCCGGTGCGTGGGCGCGTACAGCACCGCCGTACGCCCCTCGGGCAGGCCGAGGCGCTCGCGCATCGCGGCCACCTCGGCGGGGCCCGCGTTCGCCAGCCGGTCGTTGCGCGGGTAGCCGGTGTCCAGCATCTCGTACCGGCCGGGGAAGGCCCGCGCGAAGTGCTCGCTGGTGTGCGGATTGGGCGAGACCAGGTAGTCCCACCGCCCGACGGCCTCCCGCAGCCGCTCGAAGTCCATCCCGTCGGCGGCCACCGGGTGCCCCCGGAGGTCCATGCCCATCATCTTCAGCGGCGTGCCGTGCTGCGTCTGCACGTGCACCGTCCCGGACCGCTTCACCATCGTGTGCGGGAAGTTGACGTTGTTGACGAAGTACTTCGCGGTCGCCATCGCCCTCAGGTACGCGGGCGTGTTGACGATCACGTACGGCACCCCGGCGGGCAGCGCGGCGGCCTGCGCCCGGGTCTCCACCACCCAGACGCCCCGGATCCCCGGTGCCAGCTCCTTCGCCTTCTCGTAGATCGCGGCCGGGTTGCAGGCGTACCCCCGGTGCCAGTAGGCCGCGTACACCGCCAGGTGGTCGTCCAGCGGCAGCCGGCGGAAGGCGTTGTACGCGGTGAAGCGGGCGCTGCTGCGCACTCCGCGCCGCACCGCCGGGGCCACCGCGCGGGCGCCGCGCTTCAGCTCGCGGGGCAGCCGCCCGGTGCGGCGCAGCTCCTCGTACGCGACCCGCGAGCCCCGGGCGGCGAGCCGGTACCGGAGGCCGTCCAGGCCGCCGGGGAAGTGGTAGCCGGCCGGGCGGTGGCGGGCGAAGTGCGCGGTGATGCCGCGGAAGAACTCCTTGCGCAGCCCGGCCGGGACCAGTCCGGGGGTGTCGTAGACGTTCAGGGCCTGCTTGACGGTGCGCTCGAAGAACAGGGTGCGCAGGGGGTCGGCGTCGCTCAGCCCGTGCCGGTCGGCGCCGTGCCCGTCCAGGAAGGCGAAGATCGCGTCGTACTGGGCGAAGGCGTCCGCGTGCTTCGGCGAGGCGGTGCTGGTGATCGCGCCCGGCCGGCCCCGGCGGTAGTTGTAGCAGGACTCGTCCACGTAGCGGATCCGCTCGGCGGCGAGCAGGGCCGGGTAGGTGACCGAGATGTCCTCGTAGAAGCCGCGGCCGAAGGAGACGCCGAGGCCGAGCAGGAACTCCCGGCGGAAGACCTTGTTCCACACCGACATCACGGTGCGCAGCAGGGCCGGGTAGGCGCGCAGCGTGCTGCCCTCGACGAGCGGTGAGCCGGTGAGCACGTGGCGCCACGGGTTGGGCTCGGTGGAGTCGTCGGGGTAGACGTGGGTGAAGCCGGTCAGTAGGACGTCCGCGGGCGCGGGCGCGGCCGCTTCGCTCCCCAGTTCGGCCAGGACGGTGCCGAGGGCGCCCTCGGGCAGCCAGTCGTCGCTGTCGACGAACCACACGTACCTGCCGCGGGCCTGGGCCAGGCCGGCCTCGCGGGCGCCGCCGAGACCCTGGTTCTCGGCCAGGTGCAGGACCCGCAGCCGGCCGTCCCGGGCCGCGTACCCGTCGAGGATCGCGCCGCAGCGGTCGGGGGAGCGGTCGTCGACCGCGATGAGTTCGAAGCGGCCGTCGTCGGGCCCGCCGAGGATCGAGTCGAGGCAGCGCGGGAGGAAGCGCTCCACGCCGTGGACTGGCAGCACGATGCTGAGGAGGACTGTCACGCTCGTTGGCTCCGCGCTCCGAGAGGGGCCCGGCACGCGGGCCGGCCCCGGGGTTGCTGGGGGAGGTGCGGGCGGGCTCCGGCACCGGCCGCCCGGCCTGCACACTCTACCCAGTGCGGGGGGAGCGGCCGGAACGGGGAAGCGGGGGCGATCGGAACGGGAGCGGCTGGGGGCGTAGGCCGAAGGACGGCCGGCGGGGGAATGAAGCGACCGCCGGTGCCGCGCCCGTGCGAGGGCGGCACCAGCGGCCTGGTGGCGGTCCGGCCGACCCTCAGCGGCCGACCGCCAATCCGTACACCGCTTCGAGTCTGGCCGCCGCAGCGTCGGGGCAGCCGGACAGTGACTCAAGGCGGGTGTCGGAAGTTCCTTCACCTGTCGAACCCAATCGACTGGCAGGGGTGGTGCATGTCTCACCGGCCCTGCCGATAGAGATATTGCTTGTAGGTTTCCGTGGCGTCAATCCCCCGGGTGTGTTCACTTTCTGAACCTAAGCTCGGGAGCGGCCCGTGGATCTTGCACGATCGGCCTTGCTGACAACGAGTCTCACGGGAAACGGCCGCTCCCCGGCCTCCCCACCTGCACCCGAGCGCTCCCGCCGCGCGCCCGGCGCCCCCGCTGCGCACCGGGCGCCCGCCGCGCACTTCCATCAACCTCTGAACAGGTCGTGCACCTCCACCGATGCGCAGTCGTGACCACGGCAGCTGCCCCTGGTGAGGCGTCAGTTGCCGTCGCACGGTACGGTGGCGGAACACCGGGACGGTTGCGCGAAGGCCGTCTGTCACGGATAGTCTTCGCCTCACGGCCCTGGCGCCTCGTAGGGGTGGGAAACTGATGGAACACATGCAAGTGCGGACTCGGCCTCGCGTGCCGGCGATCCAGTGCGGTGTCGGCGCGACCGGCCGCCGGATCGACCACCACCTGGCCGTGCTCGGCGCGCCCGCGCTCCCGGTGGTCGACACCGCCGAGGCGCTCGGGTTGATAAGGGAGCTGACGCCCCGCGGCGTCAGCACCCCGACCGCGCCGCGGCGCACCGCGCGGGTGTCGCTGCTGGCGCCCCTGCGTCGGCTGCGACGGAGCCTCTTCGGCGGACGCGGCTAGCCCGCGCCCCCCGGCACCGACCCGACGGACCAAGTGGTCCCTCGGGTCTTCCGCACGTCCGGCTCCGGCTCCGGAGAGACTGGGATGCGGAGAATAGCGGACAACCGGGCCGGTCCGCAGCGAGTCGGCCGAGATTGTCGAAGGACCCGCCCGGAGTGGGTGAGGATGGCGCCATGGCGGACAACTTCCACACCCTGACCTTCCAGATCACCACGGGCAGCCACGAGGTCGCCCTCGACATCACCGAGCGCTGCTCCGAGTTCCTGGCCGACCGGGCGGCGGGCCGCAGCGGTCTGCTCAACGTGTTCGTCCCGCACGCCACCGCGGGCATCGCGGTGCTGGAGACCGGTGCGGGCAGTGACGACGACCTGCTGGCCGTCCTGCGCGAACTGCTCCCCGCCGACGGCCGCTGGCGCCACCGGCACGGCAGCGAGGGCCACGGCCGCGACCACGTCCTGCCCGGGCTGGTCGCCCCGCACGCCACGCTGCCCGTGATCGACGGTCAACTCGCGCTCGGCGTATGGCAGTCGATCGTCCTGGTCGACACCAACGGGGACAACCCGCGACGCACCGTCCGGCTGTCGTTCCTCGGCTAGCCCCTCGACCCCGGCCCTCCTACCCCCTCAGCCCTACCCCTTCGGCCCCACCCGCTCAGCCGCTCACCCGCTACACCCTGTTCAGGCCCTCACCGCGGCCGCCACCGCGCTGAGGTACCGCTCTATCGCCAGGTACTGCAGCACCAGCGCCACCGGCCGGCCCAGCCGCGCGTACCAGGAGGCGAGCCGGGAGAACGCGGTCACCTCGAACCACACGTCGCCGGCCGCGTCCATCGACACCACGAACGACTCCTCGCCCCGTTCGGGGTGCCCCGGCAGGGTCCCGTACGCGAAGCCGATCCGGTCCTGCTCCCGGACCGTCCACACCACCCGGCACGGGATCACCAGCCGCGGCAGCCGCAGGCCCGGCAGTCCGATCCTGAGCAGCACCGTCGCACCGGGCTCAGCCGGAGCACCCGGATACACCGCGAAGCCCGTACCGAGCTGGGTGCCCCAGCCGAGGACGTGCCGCCCGGCCCGCTCCAGCACCTCGTGGCCGTGGCCCAGGTGCACCCGGCGGCGCAGGTGCGCGTAACCCGGCGGCAGGGTGGCGCCGCGGGTCGCCCCGACCTCCGGATAGCTCGGGGAGGCGGCACGGGCGGCCGCGAGGCGGCTGCGGAGATCGGCGGGCATGCCGCCACGCTAACCCGGCCGCACCGCGGCCCCGGCGGGAGGGCGGTGGCTCCGGCCCCGGGGGCGCTTGCGGTGGGCGGGGCGGGCGGAGTAGGAAGGCGGCATGAGCGATGACACCGAGCAGATCTGCATCGTGGCGCCGGCCGGCACCGTGCGGGCGCTGACCGCCGATCCGGAGCTGACCGGCCCGCGGGCCGACTGCGTGCTGTGCGGCGAGCCGACCGAGCTGCCGGCGGACCAGCCGGGCAGCACGCTCTGCCCGGTCTGCACCTGGCAGCAGGCACAGCGGATCGCCTGCTCGGGCTGACGGCTGAGGCCTGAGCCTCCGGGCTGACGGCTGAGGGCTGCGGGCCGTCAGGCGTGCTCGCGGCCGACCAGTTCCACGGTTGAGCCGTGGCGGCCCTTGCGTACCAGCAGTTGGGCGGGGATCCGGGCGCGCAGGTCCGCGACGTGGCTGACGATGCCGACGGCGCGGTCGCGCTCGCGCAGGCCGTCCAGCACGTCCATCACCTCCTCCAGCGCCTGTTCGTCCAGGGTGCCGAAGCCCTCGTCGATGAAGAGGGTGTCCAGCGGCATGCCGCCCGCCTCGTCCGTCACCACGTCGGCGAGGCCGAGGGCGAGGGCGAGCGAGGCGAAGAAGCTCTCGCCGCCGGACAGCGTCGCGGTGTCCCGCTCGGTGCCCGTCCAGGCGTCCACCACGCGCAGCGAGAGGCCGGAGCGCTTGCCGCCGGTCGTCCGGTCGTCGCTGTGCACGAGGGTGTACCGGCCGCCCGACATCCGCACCAGCCGGTCGCTGGCCGCTGCCGCGACCTGCTCCAGCCGGGCCGCCAGGACGTACGACTCCAGCCGCATCCGGAGCCGGTTCTCGGCGGACGTGCCGGCGGCCAGCGAGGCCAGCCGGCTGATCCGGGCGTAGTCCTCCAGCGCCGGTGCCAGTGAGTCGGCGAGCGCGGCCAGCTCCCGGCCGATCCGGGCGAGGTCCTCGCCGCGTTCGCGGGCCGCGTGCTGCCCGGCCGAGGCCTGCCGCAACCGGACGGTGGCCGCCTGGAGCGCGGCCTCGGCGGCCGCCGGATCGGCCGGGGGCCGGGCGGCCGCCGCCACCAGCTCGGGGGCGGCGAGCTGCTGCTCCACGGCCGACAGTTCGTCGCGGTGACGCTCCAGCCGGGCCTGCAGGGCAGCCCGGGCGGCGGCCGGCAGCAGCACGGCCGAGGCCTCCTGTGCGGAGGGGAAGCCCGCTGCGGCGGCGCCCCTGGCCAGCTCCTCCCGGGTCTCCTTCGCCCGGGCGCCGGCCTGGGCGGCGGCCCGGGTGGCGCCGAGCAGGCCGGTCACCGCGCGGGCGAGCGCCGCCAGCGCGCCGGCCCGCTCGGCGACCGTCGCCGCGTCGCCGCGGGCCGCCGCCACCCGGGCCTCAAGCTCCTGCCGTTCGGCGTGCAGGGCATGGATCCGGGCGGTCAGTGCGGCGCTGCGCTCGCCGGCCTCGCGCAGCCGGGACTGCCGGAGGGCCTGTTCCTGGGTCAGCCGCTCGATCTGCCGGCCGGCCGGGCCGAGGCCGTCCGCCGTGCGGGCCGCGCTCCGGTGCTCCGCCGTCAGCGCGGTGAGCGCGGCGTCGAGGGCGTCGGCGGACTCCTCCCCGGCCGCGCCGGCGGCCGCGGCCTCCTGCACCCGCAGCGAGGTGAGGGCCCGGTCGGCACTGGAGAAGGCCTGCTCGGCCTCGGACTGGGCGGCGAGCGCCCGCTCCTCGTCCTCGGCGCGGACCTGCCCGTCGGTGGGGCGTGCGGGCGCGGGGTGGCCGGGGGAACCGCAGACCCGGCAGGCCTCGCCCGCGCGCAACTGCGCGGCCAGCTCGGCCGCCATCCCCGACAGCCGGCGCTCGCGGACGTCCTGGCTGTGGCCCCGGGCGTCGAGCCAGCGGCCGCGCAGGGCGTGCAGCTCCTGCTCGGCCCGGCCGATGGCTCCGAGCAGCCCGTCCCGTCGGCGGGCGGCGGCGAGCCGGCCGGTGACCTCGGCCTTCCTGGCGTCCAGCTGCTCGACCCTGGCGGCGGCGGCGCGGGCCGCCGACTGCTCCTCCTGCAGGGCGCCGAGGCGGGCGTCGAACCCGGCCAGCCAGTCGCCGGCCTCCTCGGCGAGTTCGTCGGCGCTCCGGCGTTCGCCCTCCAGCGCGGCCCGCTCCCGGCCGAGCCGGGCGCACCGCTCCTCCTCCTCGCCAGCGGCCTCCAGCCGTACCACCTCGGCCCGCAGCCGCAGCTCCGCGTCGGCCAGCTCACCGGCCTCCGCCCGGGCGAGGACGGGGCCGGAGTCGGGTGCCGGGCCGGAGCCGGCCTCGCCCGGGCGGCCGGTGGGAGTGTGCTGCTCCGGGAAGCCCGCCAGGCTCCCGCGGTGCCGGTGCTCCTCGCGCCGGGCGGCCTCGTGCGCCTGCTCCGCCGCCCCGTGCAGGCGCAGGACGGCCTCGACGCCCACGGCGGCCTGCGCCGCCGCGAGCCGGGCGCGGTCCTCGGCCAGCGCGGACTCCGCCTCGGCGAGCCCGGCCGCCCGGGCGGCCGCCGCCCGGTGCCGCCGCTGGTGCTGCGCCAGCTCGGTCGCTGTCTCCAGCCGCTGCCTGGCCCGCCGGTGACCGTCCTCGGCCCCGGCCAGCGCGGCATCGGCCACCGCGAGCTGCTCGGCCGCGCCGCTGCGCAGGATCGCGGCCCAGGAGAGCACGCCCGTGGCGAGGTCCGCCGGGGCGGCCGACGACTCCTCCTCGGCGGGCAGCCAGCCGGTGACCGGCTCGGCGCCGGGGCCGGCGGCCTGCTCGGCCTTGCTGGCCAGGTCGCGCAGCCGGCGCCGGCCGGCCTGGACCGCGGCCTCCTTCGCCTTGCGCCGCTCCGCCAGCCAGCCCTCGACCTGGCCGAACCGGCGGGTGTCGAAGAGCCGGCCCAGCAGCTCGGCGCGCTGGCCGGCGTCGGCCCGCAGGAAGCGGGCGAAGTCCCCCTGCGGCAGCAGGACGACCTGGCAGAACTGCTCGCGGCTCATCCCGATCAGGCGGTGGATCTCCTCGCCGGTCTCCTGGTGCGATCGGCTGCCCGCCCGCCAGCCGGGCGTGCCGTCGCCGGTGTCGGCGACCCACTCGCGGAGCAGTGTCTGGGCCTTCTCCGTCGTCCAGCCGCCGCCGCGCTTCTTCGGGCGGAGCTGCTCGGGCAGCCGGGTGATCTCCAGCCGCCGGCCGCCGAGGGTCAGCTCCAGCCTGACCTCGGTGAGCCGCAGCGGGTCGGCGTGGTCGCTGCGCAGCCGGTTGACCCGGCGGGCGCCCGGCACCTCGCCGTAGAGCGCGTAGCAGACCGCGTCCAGCACGCTGCTCTTGCCGGCGCCGGTCGCGCCGCGCAGCAGGAACAGGCCGCCGGAGGAGAGCGCGTCGAAGTCGACCCGCTCGGTGCCGGCGAACGGGCCGAAGGCGGTGACCGACAGCTGGTGCAGTCTCATCGGGGCGGCTCCTGCCGGCGCTGAGGGGCGGGCGGTGCCGAGGGGCGGCGCAGCGGGGCGGGCAGCGGCGCAGCGGCGGGCGCCGCGTCGGTGGCGGGGCTCATCGGGGCAGCTCCGCCTTGCGGTCGGCGCTCTCGCGGGTGCTCTCGAAGCCCTCGCGGAGCCAGTCCAGCTCGGTGCCGTCCGGCTCGGTGCCGGGGCGGACGTGCCGGACGAAGCCCTCGGCGATCTCCAGGTCGGTGCGGCCGCGCACCCGGGCCGCGTACGAGGGCGAGGCGTCGCCGCCCGCGCCGTCCGGGTCGAAGAGCAGTTGCAGGGTGTGCGGGAAGCGGCGGCGCAGCTGCTCCATCGGCTCGGCGGGGCGGCCGGGGTCGGTCAGGGTGGCCTGCACCCAGGACTGCTCGTGCGGCTCGTACCGGGGGTCGTCGAGCAGCTCCGCCAGCGACCCGCGCAGGCAGGCCAGCGGCCGGGGGACGGGGCAGTCCGTCCGCTCGGCGGAGACCGAGCCGTCGGCGGCCAGGTCGACCAGCCACATGGTCTTGCGGTGCTTCTCCTCGGAGAACGAGTACGCCAGCGGGGAGCCGCTGTAGCGCAGGTGCGGGGCGAGTGTCTGGCAGCCGTGCAGGTGGCCGAGGGCGGCGTAGTGCACGCCGTCGAAGACCGCGGCGGGCACGCTCGCGACCCCGCCGACCGCGATGTCCCGTTCGCTGTCGCTGGGGGCGCCACCGCTCACGAAGGCGTGTGCCAGCACCACCGCGCGGGTGCCCGCGGGGCGGGTCGCGAGGTCGGCCCGCACCCTGTCCATCGCCGCGCCGAGGACGGCCGCGTGGCCGCCGCGCTCCAGGCCGAAGCGCTCGCGCACCAGGGCCGGCTCCAGGTAGGGCAGCCCGTAGACGGCCACCGGCCCGTCCGGGTCGGGGAGCAGGACGGGGGTGGCGCAGCCGTCCGGGTCCGTCCGCAGGTGGATGCCGGCCCGGTCGATCAGGCCGGCGCCGACGCCGAGCCGGCGGGCCGAGTCGTGGTTGCCGCTGATGAAGACGGTGGGGACGCCGAGCGCCGCCAGCCGGTGCAGGACGTCGTCGAAGAGGGCGACCGCCTCCAGGCCGGGCAGCGCCCGGTCGTACACGTCACCGGCCACGAGCACGGCGTCGACGCGCTCGGCGGCGACCACGGCCACCAGGTGGTCGAGGAAGGCACGCTGCGCGTCGTGCAGGCTCTCCCGATGGAAGGAGCGCCCGAGATGCCAGTCGGAGGTATGCAGCAGTCGCATGGTCCCCGACCATAACCGCCGGGACCGACAACCCGGGGCGAAACGGCTTTCCGGATCGCTCCGACGAGCACCCTTCCGTAGCTCAGAGTCGATTGTCAGTGACACTGTGTATGTTCTCGACTGCCGGTCACCCGGGATTCCCGGGCCGTCCGGCGACCGTGCCCGCGGCACAGCCGTGACCAGGCACACCCCGAGGAACCAGGGAGGGCGCATGGCCAAGCCCGAGCAGTACTGCCTCACCGGCCCGAGGCCGGACGGCGGCGGCAGCAGTGCCGGCAATGGTGGCGGCAGCGGCGGCAGCCGGCGGAAGGGCGCGAACGCGAAGGTGCGCAAGGTCCGCACGGGCCCGGGCGCCGGCCGGGCCGAGTCCGGCGGCGGGCCCGGTGCCCCGGTCCGGGGCAGGGGGCGCCCGCGCGGCGTCCCGCTGCCGCAGCCGGTGGCGCTGGCGGTGGCCGCGGACGCCACCGACTTCGCCTGCCTCAGCCGGTACGGCCTGTTCGGCCGGGCCACCTTCGAGGGGTACCTGCGGCGCACCGAGACCCAGCTGCGGGCGCTGCGCGGGCAGGGCCTGGAGGTGCACCTGAGGGTCCTCGAACCGGCCGACTTCGAGGACTTCTGCGAGGAGTTCGGCCTCGACCCGGACGATCCGGTGGCGCGGGTCGCGTACGCCGCCGACCCGGAGCTGGCGGGCGCGCCGTTCGTCTACGCGGGCGAGCGGCTGGGGGAGCTGCTCCCGGCGCTGGTCGAGGACCACCGGGCGCGGGTCCGGATCTCGATCGCCTGCTCGGCGCTCCTCGCCGCGCTGGAGTGCGACGAGCAGCCCGAACCGAGGCTCACCGCGGTGCTGCAGTACGTGTCGGAGCTCTACCTCGCGCTCGCGGCGGGCGCGGCGGACGGCTGCCACCTGCTGACGCTGCGCTCGTACGGGCCCGAGGACGGCGAGGAGCTGACGGCCGCCGCCGAGGTCTGCGTCGAGGACGGCAGCCTGTTCGTGGGCGGCCGGGAGGCCGAGGCGTTCTGCGTCACGCTCGCCGCCGGGATCGCCGCCGACGGGGCCGGGGAGCTGTTGCTGCACAGCTACCCGGGCCCGCGGCCGACGCCGGTGGTGCTCGGCTGGCTGCTGGCCGGCGGGCGGCTGCGCCCGATGGCGGTGTCCGAGGTGTTCGCGGCGCTCGCCGAGGACGCCGCCCGGGGCCTGGCGCTGCCGGAGGGGGTGGCGGTGCGGCCGGGGTTCGCCCTGCCCGAGCGGCCGATCACCTGTTCGGCTCCGGAGCGCGGGACGGGCGCGGGAGCGGGTGGGGCCAGGGGCTGACGGCAGGCTGTGGGCCGGCCGGTGGCCGGGGTGCGCACGGAGGGCGCCCCCGCCCCGGTGGGCGGCCGGCGGGGTGAGCGGGTGGCGGTCCTTGCGCCACGCGGCGCTGGGGGCTGTTCATCGACCGCCTGTTCGGGGAAGATTCGTGGAAGATCAACAGTCGGAGCGCATGGTGGTCCCCACCCCGTCCGCTCGGACCAGCCGGACCGGTCCGCACCCGCGGGCCGCACGAACCGACCACACGAACCGACCGCACGAACCGCACGAACCGACCGCAGATACAGCAGACGCAGACCGCACAGGGCAGACCGCACAAGGAACCGGCGCAGACCCGGCGGGCCCGGCACCGGAGGGGGACGAGTGGGCCGCATCGAGTACAGCGCGGAGATCGCCGACCTGCTCGGGCGCGTCCGGCGGCGCCCCCCGGCGGGCTGGCCCTGGCTGGCGGGCGAGTCGGTGCCGTCCGGCCTGCCGGTGAAGCAGTCCTGGGGCTGGCTGTTCGCTCCGGACGGCCGGGTGCTGACGCTGGTGAACCCCAAGGACGGCATCGTCAGCCTGCCCGGCGGCTCGCTGGAGCCCGAGGACGCCGGCGACCCCGGGGCCGCGCTGGCCCGCGAGGCGGGCGAGGAGGCGCAGGCCGTCATCGGCGCCCCGCATTATCTGGGCTACCTCTACGACCGGGTGGGCTCGGCGAACGGCGGCCACGAGTGCGCCCGGGTCCGGATGGCGGCCGCCCTGCTCGCGGTGGGGCCGACGGCGCCCGATCCGGCGTCGGGCCGGCACTACCGCCGGCTGCTGGTCGCGCCCGGGCTGGCGGTGGAGCTGCTCGGCTGGGGCGAGCCCGGGCTGCGCCAGGCCCGCGCCGCCGTCGCGTCGGCGGCCGCCAGGCTGGGCGTCCCCGGGGCGGCGAACGAGACCATCGAGGAACTGCCGGAGGGCGGCGGCGTCGTCTTCCCGGGGAGGGTCTGAGCGGATGCCGGCCGGGGGATCGCTGTTCCATCACGTCGAACTCTGGGTGGACGACCTGGAGCTGGCCCGGGCGCAGTGGGGCCCGGTGCTGCTGGCGCTGGGCTGCGAGCCGTTCCAGGACTGGCCCGCCGGGTGCAGTTGGCGCCTCGGTGCCTCCTACCTGGTGGTCGAGCAGTCGCCCGCGCTGCTGCCCGGCGGTCACGATCGGCTGCGCGCCGGGCTCAACCACCTCGCCCTGCACGGGTCGAGGGCCGCAGTGGCCGCGGCGCTCGCCGCCGGCTGGACGATCCGCACCGACACGGGTGAAGCCGTCCATCTGATTGACGCTCAGGGGTTCGAGCTGGAGGTCGTCTGCGGGGTCGCGGGCCCGGGGAGTCCGTCGGCCTGAGCGGGGCGGACCGGCCCTGCGTGCCCGTGCCGCACCGGAGTTCACCCCTGCTCACCTTCCGGTCGCCCGGTGCTCGCCGGCGGGCTCACCCGCCGGTTCATCCGGCTGTTGCAAGACGGACCGTCAATATCTTTGGCATGACCGCTTCCCCCGCAAGCTACTGACTGGTATCACATATGTGACCGCCGTCACTTTCGTGGAGGAATCATGCGATCCCCCCGTTCGTTGTCCGTCGCCCTGCTTGCCGTGCTCCTCACCCTGGGCACCTTCTTCGTCGCCTCGCCCGCCAGCGCCGCCACCGTGCGGTACGCCGCCCTCGGGGACTCGTACTCCGCCGGAGTCGGGGCCGGCAGCTACACCAGCGAGAGCGGCAGCTGCAAGCGCAGCACCAACGCGTACCCGTACCTGTGGAAGAACGCGCACGCGCCCTCGGCCTTCTCCTTCGTGGCCTGTTCCGGTGCCAGAACCGGTGATGTGATGAACAACCAGCTCTCCGTGCTGAGCACCAGCACGACGCTGGTCAGCATCAGCATCGGCGGCAACGACGCCGGCTTCGCCAGCACGATGCAGACCTGCGTGCTCGACTCCGAAAGCGCGTGCCTGAGCGCCGTGGCCACGGCCAAGAGCTACGCCAACAACACCCTCCCGGGGCAGCTGGACACGGTGTACGCGGCGATCCACGCCAAGGCCCCGAACGCGCACGTGGTGGTGCTCGGGTACCCGCACCTCTACCAGCTCGGCGGCAACTGCATCCTCGGCATCGGTGACACCAAGCGGGCCGCGATCAACGGCGCGGCGGACGCCCTGGACGCGGTGACCGCCAAGCGCGCGGCGAACGCCGGGTTCACCTTCGGCGACGTCCGCGGCGCCTTCACCGGCCACGAGATCTGCGGCAGCAGCACCAACTGGCTGCACAGCACCACGCTGCCGATCGACGAGAGCTACCACCCCACCGCCGCCGGCCAGTCCGGCGGCTTCCTGCCGGTCTTCAGCGCCGCGGCCTGAGCCGGCGCGATCCCTCCGGGCCCGGCCCGGAGGAACCCCGGGGTCCGCCCCGCCGTGAGGCGGGACGGACCCCGGGCCCGTGTGCGCGGTGTGCTCAGTGCAGGTAGGCGGTGAGCGAGGCGGGCGTCAGACCCGCGGCCGAGGCTGCGGCGAGGGCCCGTTCGAGGTCGGCCGCGAGGGTGTCCGTGAAGTGCATCAGGACGACGTCGCCGGCCTGGAGCGGGCCCCCGTGCCAGACGTTGGACGCGCCCCAGCTGAAGTCGGCGGTGGCGGTCACTACCGTGTTGATGCCGCAGTTGGCGGCGGCCTGCAGGGTGTCGGCGTTCCAGGTGAGGTAGGGCGGCCGGAAGATCGTGGTGGTGGTGCCGTAGATCCGGGCGTCCGCGTCCCGGGCGTCGCAGATCTCCGCCTGCTGCTCGGCGAGCGGGAGCGTGCTGAGGTCGCGGTGCGAGACGCTGTGGTTCTGGATCGACGAACCGGGGGCGGCGGTCACCCGCCTGAAGTAGTCCGGCTCGAAGCCGGAGGGCATCGGCAGGGCGAAGGCGGCGATCGGCAGCTGGTGGTCGGCGATGAACTGCGCGGCCTCGGGGGTGCGCTGCCAGCCGTCGTCGATGGTGAAGAAGACGACCTTGTCGGTGGTCGGCGCGTTCCAGGTGGCCCGGGCGGGGGCGGGCGCCGGGCCGTCGACCCGTACGTCGTCGGCGGAGAACGGCCCCTGGCCGTACCAGCCGTGCAGGTAGAGGCGCACCGAGGTGGCGGTGGCGCCGGTGGTGAAGGTGGTGGTCAGCTTCTGCCAGCCGCCGCCGGTGGTCTCCGTCCAGGACGGCGCGACGTCGCGGCCCGTTCCGGTGGCGCCGAGGAAGACGTACGAGCCGCGGACCCAGGCGGAGGCGGTGTACTTGGTGTGGGGGAGCACCGAGACGGTCTGGGCGCACTCGCCGGTCGAGTCGCCGCTCGCCGGGGTCACGGCCAGTGCCGAGGCGCCGTCGTGGGCCTGACCGGTGCTGACGACGGCCTCGCCGGCGCCGCAGCTCCAGCCGGGGACGGAGCCCCAGTCGGCGAGCGGGAGGGTCGGGATCTCGAAGCCCGGGTTGGTCGCGAGGTTGACGGTGGGGACGGCGTCGGTCGCGGCCCGGGCGGCGGGCGCCGCGAGGCCGAGCAGGGCGACTGCCGCGCTCGCGGCGCACGCCGCGAGTCTGCGCATGGTGGTGGGCACCGGTGAACTCCTGTGTGGGGGCGCGCCCGGCCGGGCGCGTGGAGGCGGGGGTTGCTCCCCGAGGGAGGGGAGCCGCTGGCGTGCCGCACTCAGGCCGACGCAAACAATGGACTGGACCAGACGGTCCGTCAAGAGCGGCCTCCCGCCCGGGGCTGCGGCTCGCGCGGCCGGAGCCGGGGCCGGGGCGGCGGGGCCGCCGGCGCTCACGCCGAGTACAGCTCCTCGATGTCCTCGGCGTACCGCTCGGTGATCGCCGCGCGGCGCAGCTTCAGCGAGGGCGTCATCAGGCCCTGCTCCAGGGTGAACTCCTCCGGCAGCAGGCGGAACGCGCGGATCGACTCGGCCCGTGAGACGGCCGTGTTGGCGGCGGCCACGGCCCGCTGGATCTCGGCGTGCAGGTCCTCGTCGGCCAGCACGGCCCAGGCGTCCAGCTGCTCCCGGCCGTGGGTCTTCAGCCAGTGCGCGAGGGCGGGCCCGTCCAGGGTGACCAGTGCGGCGACGTAGGGGCGGTCGTCGCCGACGACCAGGCACTGCGAGACCAGCGGGTGCGCCTGGACGCGCTCCTCCAGGGCGGCCGGGGCGAGGTTCTTGCCGCTGCTGGTGACGATCAGGTCCTTCTTGCGGCCGACGATGCTGAGGTAGCCGTCCTCGTCGAGGTGGCCGAGGTCCCCGGTGGCCAGCCAGCCGTCGTAGAGCGCCTCGGCCGTACATCGGGGGTGGTTCAGGTAGCCCGCGAACACCATCGGGCCGCGCACCCACACCTCGCCGTCGTCGGCGATCGACACCGAGGCGCCCGGCAGCGGCAGGCCCACGGTGCCGAACTTGGCCCGGCCCGGCGGGTTGGCGGTCACCGCGGCGGCCGTCTCGGTCAGCCCGTAGCCCTCGTAGAGGGTCATCCCGGCGCCGGCGAAGAACAGGCCGAGTTCGCGGTTGAGCGTGGAGCCGCCGGACATCAGGTTGCGCACCCGCCCGCCGAGCACCGCCCGCAGCCGCTGGTACACCAGCCGGTCGAAGCTCCGGTGCCGCAGGCGCAGCCGGGGGCCCGGGCCGGGGCCGTGGCCGAGCGCCTTCTGCTCCCGGGCGGCGGCCCACTCGACGGCCACCTCGGCGGCGTGCTCGAAGAGTTCGGCCCTGCCCGCCTCCTCGGCCGCCCGCCGGGCCTGCTGGTAGACCTTCTCCAGGACGTACGGCACGGCGACCAGGAACGTCGGCCGGTAGGTCGCCAGGGCCGGCAGCAGGGCGTCGGTGGTGACCTCCGCCAGGTGCCCGAGCCGGATGCCGCCGCGGATGGCGGCGATCTGCGTCACCCGCCCGTACACGTGGGCCATCGGCAGGAAGAGCAGGGTCGAGGCGGGCCCGGCGCCGCTGTCGTGGAACACGTCGCGCCAGCCGTCGAGCAGGGTGTCGGCCTCGGTGGCCAGGTTGCCGTGGGTGAGCAGGCAGCCCTTGGGGCGTCCGGTGGTGCCGGAGGTGTAGATGACGGTGGCGATGGTGTCGGGCGTGACGCCCAGGCGCTGGCGGTGCACGAGGGAGTCGGGTACGCCCCGGCCGTCCTCGGTGATGGCGCGCACGCAGTCGCGGTCGAGCTGCCAGATCCCGGCGAGGTCGGGCAGGGCGTCGCAGACCGCGCCGACCGTCATCGCGTGGTCCTCGTCCTCCACCACGCAGGCCACCGAGCGGGTCTCGGCGAGGATCCAGCGGACCTGTTCGGCGGCGGAGGTCGGGTAGACGGGGACGGTGATCGCGCCGATCGACCAGAGGGCGTAGTCGAACAGGGTCCACTCGTAGCGGGTGCGGGACATCAGGGCGACCCGGTCGCCGTACCGCACGCCGCGGGTGAGCAGGCCCTTGGCCAGCGCGAGCACCTCGTCGCGGAAGGCGGCGGCCGTCACGTCCCGCCACGGGTGGCCGTCGCCGCGGTCCTCGCCGCGGCGGGCGAGCTGGACGAGGGCGGGGGAGCGTTCGGCGGTGTCGTACAGCGAGTCGGCGAGCCCGCCGCTGGCCGTGACGGCCGGGACGGGGCTGGTGAACTCGCGCACGTTCCCCCCGATTTCCGCGACGGCTGTGCCTGCCGGGGCCCGAGCGGGCGTCCGGTACGGCGTCGCTGTTGGACGGGCAGGTGGGAGCGAAGGTATCGGATTGCCGTGCCACTGCCCAGGGCTGTTGCGCGGGCGGGACGAGATCGGCACGGGCCGGTGAGGAAAGTGCCTGCCGGCCGGGATCCGGCGGCGGACACGGATCTGTACACGGACTTGTACACGGAGTGGACACCCTGTGGACACAGTGCCTGGCCACAGGGGGTGCGCCCGCCCGGAGCGGACGGCACTTTCGCGACCTTCCGGGTAATCCGGACATCCTTCGGTTACGGATCGGTTCGACCCTTCGAACGGGCGGTCAGGGCGGTGTAGGCTCGCGCAGAT
Organism: Kitasatospora sp. NPDC057223; assembly: GCF_042669755.1. Classification (NCBI taxonomy): domain Bacteria; kingdom Bacillati; phylum Actinomycetota; class Actinomycetes; order Kitasatosporales; family Streptomycetaceae; genus Kitasatospora; species Kitasatospora sp. NPDC057223. The sequence continues at coordinate 43,593 of NZ_JBHUWW010000004.1, forward strand.
CCAGTGACCGGGCCCTCCGGCGACCCGGCATGTCCGAACCGATTCCCTGTCCGCGCCTGGCATTTCCCGACCGAGGACTCCATGCGTCTGCGCAGCAGCTCGATCCGCGCGAAGGTCATCGCGCTGCTCATGGTGCCCATCGTCGCGCTCACCGCGCTGTGGGTCTACGCGACCCTCGCCACCACCGGCGACGTCTGGACCCAGCTGCAGGTGGCGAGCACCTACCAGGACTTCGGCGGCCCGGTCGAGCAGTACGCGCACGCCCTGCAGGACGAGCGGCGCGCCGCCGTCCAGCGGCTCGCCGACCCGCGCTCGCAGAACGCCGCCGACGCCTTCCAGGCGACCCGGACCGTCACCGACCGGGCCGCCCAGGTCCTGCACAACAAGGCCGACGGCAGTTCGGCGAAGAAGCTGGACGCCGCCCAGCAGGCCCGCTACCGGGACATCCTGGCCAGCTACGACCAGCTCACCGCGATGCGCGGCCACATCGAGCGCGCCACCGTCACCTGGCCGTACGTCCTCGGCAAGTACAGCGACCTGGTCCGGCCCACCTTCGCCTTCCGGTCCGCCTTCGTCAGCCGCCAGAGCGGCCAACTGCCCCGGCAGGGGACCATCCTGATCGAGCTGGTCCGGGCCCGGGAGTTCCTCTCGCAGGAGGACGCCGCGATGGGCGGCCTGTCCGTCGGCACCGCGAGGACCACCCCTGAGCAGTACCAGGCCGCGGTGGACGCCCTGCACGCCCAGGAGGCGCTGTTCACCGTCTACATCGCCGAACTCGAACCCGCCGACCAGCGCGACTACACCGCCCTGCGCGGCGGCTCCAACTGGGCCGCGCTGGAGCGCGCCGAGCGCGATTTCGAGAGCGCCGGCGGCTACGAGAAGGTCACCGCCGCGATGCTCGGCACCGACTGGAAGGTATCGGCCGAACACGCCCTGGACGACCTCGACGCGATCAACGACCGGCTCTCGGGCGACATCGCGGACCGGGCCAGGTCGTACTCGATCGGCCTGCTCTGGCGCGGCGGCATCGCCGGTGTCATCGGCCTCGCCGCGATCGTGCTCTCCATCGTCATCTCGTACCGGATCGGCCGCGGCATGGCCCGGGAGATGATCGGCCTGCGCAACGCCGCCCAGGAGCTGGCCGCCAACCGGCTGCCCTCGGTGATGCTCCGGCTGCGCCGGGGCGAGCCCGTCGACATCGCCACCGAGGCGCCGGACCTCCAGTTCGGCCCCGCCGAAGTGGGCCAGGTCGGCCGGGCCATCAACGCCGTGCAGCGCGCCGCCGTCGAGGCGGCCGTCGAACAGGCCGAGCTGCGCCGGGGCGTCTCCGCCGTCTTCGTCAACCTGGCCCGCCGTAGCCAGGTGCTGCTGCACCGCCAGCTCACCCTGCTCGACACCATGGAGCGCCGCACCGAGGACCCGGCCGAGCTGGAGGACCTCTTCCGGCTCGACCACCTCACCACCCGCATGCGCCGGCACGCCGAGGGCCTGATCATCCTCTCCGGCGGCTCGCCGGGCCGCGCCTGGCGCAAGCCGGTACGGATGGTGGACGTGGTCCGCGCCGCCGTCGGCGAGGTGGAGGACTACGCACGGGTGATCGTCCGCCCGTTCCCCGGCACCGGCCTGCTCGGCAACTCGGTCGCCGACGTCACCCACCTGATCGCCGAACTGGTGGAGAACGCGGCCGTGTTCTCGCCCCCGCACACCCAGGTCACGGTGCAGGGCGAGGTGGTCGCGCACGGCTTCGCGCTGGAGATCGACGACCGCGGCCTCGGCCTGAGCGAGCACGCCCTCGCCGAGATCAACCAGCGCCTCGCCGTGGAGCAGGAGTTCGACCTCGCCGACACCGACCGGCTGGGCCTGTTCGTGGTCAGCCGGCTGGCCCGCCGGCACGGCATCCGGGTCCACCTGCGGCCCTCGCCCTACGGGGGCACCACCGCCGTCGTACTGATCCCGCGCGAACTGCTCGCCGAGGCGCCGGACGTCATGGCCGAGCAGCCCGCGCCGCCGCCCGCCGAGCGGGCCAGGACGGCGCCGGCCGCCGCGGCCCGGCGCGGGCAGCGCGAGCTCGTCGCGGTGCCCGCCCTCGCCGAGGGCGCACCGCACCGCAGGCACGCCGGACCGGCCGCCCCCGGGACCGAGCCGGAGCCCGGCGACCAGCGCCGCGGCGGCGGCCCCCGCCCCTCGGTCGCCGAACCGGCCCGCCAGCCGGGCGGACTGCCGCGCCGCCGCGCCGGCGGCCCCGTCCTCGTCCCCTCGCCCACCGCGGCGGACGGCACCGGCCGCGGCCGGCACCGCCGGGACGGCGAGCCGCAGGCGCCCGCCGAGCCGGGCGACATGCCGGTGGCCGCCCCGCCGACGCCGCTCGCCGGCCGCCCGGCCGGCGGTCTGCTGCCCCGTCGCGTCCGGCAGGCGAACCTGGCCCCGCAGCTGCGGGAGCAGGCCGCGCAGCAGGCCGCACAACAGGCCCAGGGTGGGTCCGAGCAGGGCGCCGAGAGCGCCCGCGAGCGCTCGCCCGAGGAGGCCAGGGCCACCTTCGCGTCCTTCCAGCGCGGCTTCACCCGTGGCCGCGGCGACCGTCCGCGCCCCGGCTCGCTGACGGCCGTGCCGGACGCCGCCCCGGCGCGCCCCGGCGGCCGGGGGCCGGCCGCGCCCGGCCCGGCGGCCTTCGACCCGGCGATGTTCGACCCGGTGCGGGCCACCGCCCGGCGCGCGCTCACCTCGGCGCCGCGCCCGGCGGCGCTGCCCCCGGCCCCGGCCGGACCGGCCGCGCTCACCGGCCGCCCCGCGCCCGCCTCCACAGCAGACCCGGCCCCTCCCGCACGTCGCATATCCACCGCACCGTCCGCACCATCCGCACCACCCGCTCCAGCGGAAGGAACTGATTCATGACCAGTACGACGCAGCCGTCCGGGGACCTCAACTGGCTCCTGGACGACCTCGTGGGACGGGTCGCGGCCCTGCGGCACGGCGTGATCCTCTCCAGTGACGGCCTGGCCACCGGCGCCTCCAGCGGTCTCTCCCGCGAGGACGCCGAGCACCTGGCCGCCGTCGCCGCCGGCTTCCACAGCCTCGCCAAGGGCGCCGGCCGGCACTTCCAGGTCGGCGGTGTCCGCCAGACCATGGTCGAGCTGGACGAGGCCTTCCTCTTCATCACGGCGGCCGGCGACGGCAGCTGCCTGGCGGTGCTCAGCGAGGCGGAGGCCGACATCGGCCTCATCGCGTACGAGATGGCCCTGCTGGTCAAGCGGGTCGGCGAGCACCTGGCCGCCGAGCCGCGCACCGCGCCGCCCGGGAGATGACGAAGCGATGACCGACGGGACGGGGCAGCAGCCCGAGGCCAGCCTGTTCGAGCCGCGCCCGGCGGCGGACGAGCGCTGGTTCGACGACGAGGCGGGCCCGATGGTCCGGCTGTTCTCGATGACCAGGGGACGGACCAGGCCCGCCGACGAGGGCCTGTTCGACCTGATCTCGATGATCGCCCTCGCCGAGCGCGAGGGGGAGAACGGGGCGGCCGCCGAGCCGGCCCTCGACCCCGAGCACCACACCATCCTCGACTGGTGCCGGCGCGAGCCGCTCACGGTCGCCGAACTCGGCTCGTACACCGACCTGCCGGTCAGCGTGGTGCGGGTGCTCCTCGGCGACCTGTACGACGCCGAGCTGATCTCCGTCACCCGTCCGGTACCGCTCGCCCAACTGCCGGACGAGCGCCTGCTCCGAGAAGTGATCAATGGACTCCGTGCGCTCTGACACCCACCCGGCATCCGGCCGCTGGCCGGGCGGCCCCGCGGTCGCGCTCAAGATCCTCGTCGCGGGGGGCTTCGGCGCGGGCAAGACGACCCTGGTCGGAGCGGTCAGCGAGATCCGCCCGCTGCGCACCGAGGAGCAGCTCAGCGAGCTGGGCCGCCCGTTCGACGACACCTCGGGCGTCGAGGCGAAGCGCACCACCACGGTGGCGATGGACTTCGGCCGGATCGACCTGCGGCCCGGCCTCGCGCTGTACCTGTTCGGCACGCCCGGACAGGACCGGTTCTGGTTCGTCTGGGACGAGCTGGCGCTGGGCGCGCTGGGTGCGGTCGTGCTCGCCGACACCCGCCGGCTCGCCGACTGCTTCCCGTCGGTGGACTTCTTCGAGCAGCGGGGGATCCCGTTCGTGGTCGGGGTGAACTGCTTCGAGGGCACCGAGGTCTTCGCACCCGAGGACGTACGCGCCGCCCTGGACCTCGACCCCGGTGTACCGGTGGTGCTCTGCGACGCGCGGCGGCGCGAGGACGGCAAGGAACTGCTGATCGCACTCGTCGAACACGCCGCCGCGCGCCGGGCGGCCGCGCCCGTCCCGTCCGGATGACGGACACCGGGGGCCGGGCAGGTTGCCTTGCCGGGCCCCCGCGTGGAAGGCTCTGAACCGAAGGCCCCACGCGGGAGGACTCCGCGCGGGGCCGGCGCGGCGCCGTAGCGGCGGCCGGCGCGGACAATCCGGGGGGAGGGCAGCGCCATGACCGTTCAGCGGTCCCGTACGGCCGTGCCCGCCCCGGTCACCCCGGCGTTGACGATCCGCCGGTACATCGACCTGGCGCTGATCTGCAGCGCCTGCTGTCGGTAACACCCCTCCCGCTCCACCGCACGGCCGGGGCCCCGCGCGCTCCCGCGCGCCCCCGCGTCCCGGCACCGGCACCGGCACCTCCGCATATCTGACGGTCCGTCAGATTACCCCGGGATCGGGCCGGTTGCGGTCGGCGGGTGCGGCCACGACCTGCCCGACCTCCCGTCCCGGCTCCTGCGGAGACCCCTGTGAAGCTCGCCCGACCCGCCCTCGCTGCCGCCGCCCTGCTGACCGCCACCGCCTGCGGAGGCAGCGCGGAGGCCGGCTCCGCCGTGTCCGCCGACACGCCGCCCGCCGTGCAGGTGCGGCTGCCGGAGCCCGGGAACTCCGGGGTGCTGGCCGTCGCGAAGAAGGACGGTTCGCTGGACCGCGCACTCGCCGCGGTGCACGCCAAGGTGGCCTGGACGCCGGCCCCGGCCGGATTCGCGGAGGCGGCCGAGGCCCTCAACTCCGGCCGGCTGGACGCCGCGCAGGGCGCCGTCAGCACCGTGCTCGCCCCGCTCGCCGGCACGCCGGGGTTCTCGATCTTCGGTGTGGCGCAGCCGGACCCGATCGGCGAGGGCATCCTGGTCAAGAACAACTCCGGGATCAAATCCGTCAAGGAGCTGGCGGGCCGCAAGGTCGCCGTGGACGACGGCGGCACCGGCGAGTACCTGCTGCTCCAGGCCCTGGCGAAGCACAAGGTGCCGGCCGAGCAGGTCCAGCGCGTGCACCTCGGGCCCGAGGCCACCCGGACGGCCTTCGCCACCGGGGAGGTGGACGCCTGGGCGACGACCGGTGAGCCGGTCGTCACCGAACTGGCCCACGCCAGCGCGTACCTGGTCAGCAGCGCCTTCGGCGCGGGCTCCGACAACTACCGGCTGTGGGCGGTGCGCACCGAACTCGCCCAGCAGCACCCCGAGGTGGTCCGGGCGCTCTACCAGTACCTGCACGAGGCGGGCGACCGTGCCCGGCAGGATCCGGCCGCCTACCTCAACGTGTTCACCGACAGCGGCCCGGACGCCGTCTCCGGGCGGGCGAAGGAGGTGCTGGTCGACGTCGGCCGGGCGGCGGCGCCGGTCGAGCTCGTCCAGGAGGCCGACACCGTCCGGCTGGAGAAGGTCGCGCAGTTGTTCGCCGCACAGAAGGTCACCCCCTCGGTGGTCGACGTCCGTTCTCATCTGCTGGACCCGAGCCGGCTCGCGGGCGGCCCGAAGTGACCTGCTCCGGAGCCCGCCGCCGGGCACGCCGGGAGGGTCTGCCGACCGCGGTGCGGCGCAACGGTCCGTTCATCTGGTTCAATAGGCGCATGAACATCGTCGTGGACAGCAGCCAGGGTCGTTTCGACCTTGAGCCTTTCTGGACGTCCCGGCAGCCGCACCTGTTCGACCAGACGTGTCCGGGCTCGCCTCGCGCGTCCCGGTTCTCCGCCCGCTGAACCACTTCAGCCCCCGGAAGCAATCCCGGTCGACGCGCAGACGACACCCACCGTCAGTCTCGCGCGAAAGTAGCGGCATCATGTCTTCTTCCTCCACCGCCACCCTCTCCGTCCCCTCCGCGACCCCGCACCTGCGCGCCGTCCGCGCCGTGGCCCCGGTGCCCGCCGAACGCAGGCATCCCGGAGCCGCCCAGCCGTACGCGGCGCCGCAGCCGCCCGCGGCCGGCCAGTACCCGGCGGCGGTCCAGTACCCGGCCGCCGTCCAGCAGCCCGCCCTGCCGCCGCAGGCCCTGCTGACCGCACTGCCCGAGGGCGCGACGGTCGTCGCGGCGCTCCCGCAGTCCGCTCTGCCGCAGGGTCTGCTGGCCCAGTACGGCGTGCAGTTCGGTGCGGCCGGCAGCCACCCGATGGTCGGTTACCTGGTGCTCGTCCCGGCGGACGCGGCGCAGGCCGTCACCGGCGCCGTGCAGCAGGCCGCCGCCCCGGTGGCCGAACCCCGCCAGGCCAAGCCCGGCGGGCGCGGCATCAGCGTCGACGTCGAGCGCCGCAACGCCTACGTGGACGGCAAGCTGCTCGACCTCACCTACCTCGAGTTCGAGCTGCTGGCGCACCTCACCGGCCACCCGCAGCGCGTGCACACCCGCGACCACCTGGTCTCCGCCGTCTGGGGCTACGGCCACGTCGGCGACGGCCGCACGGTGGACGTGCACGTGGCCCGGCTGCGCCGCAAGCTGGGCGCGGCGTACCGCGACACCATCGTGACCGTCCGCCGGGTCGGCTACAAGTACACCCCGGTCGCCCAGGGCTGACCGACAGTCAGTGAACACGCGACGAGCCGGCTGACCCACGGGTCAGCCGGCTCGTTGGTCCGGCGGCAGCAGCAGGACGGCGAGGGCGCCCGCACACGTCCGGGCGTGCCCGAGGAACCAGTCCAGCCGGTCGTCGGTCAGGCGCTCCGGCGTGGAGCGGACGGCGAGTGCGAAGCGGGCCTGCCCCCCGTGGTCGAGCACCGGCACGGCGACCGTGCGCACCCCGGCTGCCGACTCGCCGTCGTTGAGCGCGTAGCCGGCCGCCCTGACGTTCTCCAACTCGGCCAGCAGCACGGCCGGTTCGGTGATCGTCCGGTCGGTGAAGGGCTCCAGCGGGCCCAGTGCCGGGGCATCCGGCTCGCCCGCGCGCGGCCAGGCGAGCAGGACCTTGCCGAGCGCCGTGGAGTGCAGCGGGCGGCGCAGTCCGAGGCCGGTGTCGGGGCGGACGGACGCGCCGACCAGGATCACCGCGTGCGGGCCGCTGCGGATCGCCAGGTCGGCGGTCGCGCCGGTGCGCCGTGCGAGCAGGTCCAGCTCCGGTCCGGCGAGGTGCAGGCCCCTTCGGTGGAAGGTGAGTTGGCCGAGCTCGGCGACGGCGGGGCCGAGCCGGTAGCGGGTGGTCTGCTCGTCCTGGTCGAGGAAGCCGGTGCTGACCAGCGTCCGGGCGAGCCGGTGTGCGGTGGAGACCGACAGGCCGGTACGGCGGGCCAGGTCGGAGACGCTGAGGTCCGGGCCGTTGTCGTGGAAACAGTGCAGCAGCCCTAGGGCCCGCTGGACGGCCTGCGCGCCGGCGGGCGGGCTCTGGACGGTGGCCGCCTCGGCCATGGGACCTCGCGTTCTGTGCCGGACCCCTTGCGGCGAGCCGGAGTTGATGGCTGGTTGGGCTGACGGTCCCAGACTATGGCAGCGGGCACTGCGGAATTGTTGCGCCGGTATTGCAATGACATGGCTTTCATGAACAAGTGATCCCACGATATGGAAAAGCTTGCTTCGCGCTCGCCCGGCGTGGAACGCTCAGCCCATCGCACCGGACCGACCGGTGCGGCACCCCGGCCGCGTCCCCAGGACGACGTCCGCGGATGACGCCCGAGCAGGAGGGAGCAGCGCCGTGACGACCCACCGGTGCCCCGCCTTCCCCGCTGCCCGCGTCTGCCGCACCTGTTGTCCCTGACGCGCTGCCCACCACCACGCTCCCCTTTCCCCGCACCGAAGTCGCCGCCCCAGGCGCCCGTGCACCCCCTTCATTCGAGGAAGGCACCACCGTGCCCAGCCACGCCCCGGACACCCTCTGGTTCACCCGCTGCCCCGTTCCCACCGCCACCGGCATCGCCGCCGACCAGGGCTGGCTGGCAAAGGAGTTCGCCGCCGACGGCATCACGGTCCGCTCGCTGCAGGACGCCCCGCCGGAGGTCGCCGCCGACCACCACTTCACCCACGCACTCACCGGACTGTTCCGCGAGGGCGGCAACGTGCCCGCGCTGTGGGCCCGTTCGCGTGGCGAGGCGACCCGGCTGATCGGCCTCACCTGGATCGAGGAGCGCCAGGTGGTGCTGGTCCGGGCCGGCAGCGGGATCACCGGGCCGGAGGGTCTGCGCGGCCTGCGCCTGGCCGTCCCACGTCATGGGATCGGCATCGACTTCTGGCGGGCCATGGCCCTGGCCGGATTCTCCGGCGCCCTCTCGTCGGCCGGCCTGACCCTCGCCGACGCCGAGTTGGTGGACGTCCCGGCGACCGACCGGGCCGGCCAGTGGGCCGCCGAACTCGCCGCGCTCCGGGCAGGCCTGGTGGACGCCGTCTACGTCAAGGGCGCACTCGCCGTCGAGGCGGCCCGCCGCATCGGCGCCGAGATCGCTGTCGAGCTGGACACCGCGCCCGACCGCCGCACCCGGGTCAACAACGGCACTCCGCGCCCGGTCACCGTCCACCAGCGGCTGCTGGACGAGCACCCCGACCTGGTCGTCCGCTTCCTCGCGGTGCTGCTGGACGCGGCCGACTGGGCCGCCGAGCGCCCCGCCGACGTGGCCCGGATCCTGCAGGCCGAGACCGGCGCCGGCGCCGAGGGCGTGGCTGGGGCGTACGCCGAGGGCAGCCACCGCACGCTGCACCTGGACCTCTCCGAGGAGCGGCTCGGCCTGCTCGCCCAGCAGGAGCGCTTCCTGCACGGCCAGGGCTTCCTCGACGCCCCGGTCGACGTCCGGGCCTGGACCGACCCGGAACCCCTGCGCGCCGCCCGCGCGCTGCTCGACGCCCGCCGCACCGCCACCGTCTGACCCTTCCCCAGGAGACTCCCGTGAAGACCCCCCGCCTCGCCCTCACCGCCACCGCCCTGCTCGCCACCGCCTCCCTCGCCGCCTGCGGCTCGTCCGCCGAGGACGCCAAGCCCTCGGCCGACGGCAACGCCAAGACCGACGTGGTGCTGCGCCTGCCCGACCCGGGGAACTCCGGTTTCCTGGCGCTCGGCAAGAAGGACGGCTCGCTCGACAGAGCCCTGGCCGCCGTCCACGCCAAGATCGCCTGGACGGGCAGCGCGGGCGCCTTCGCCCCCGCCGCGCAGGCGCTCTCCGCCGACCAGCTGGACATCGCGCAGGGCTCGATCACCTCGGCCGTGGCCGCGCTCGGCCAGAAGCCCGGCTTCAAGCTGTTCGCGCAGAACGCCCCCGACGCCGTGGGCGAGGGCATCCTGGTCAAGAACGACTCCCCGATCAAGAGCGTGCAGGACCTGGTCGGCAAGAAGGTCGCCTGCTCGCAGGGCGGCACCAGCGAGTACCTGCTGCTCAAGGCCCTGGAGAAGAACGGCATCCCGGCCGACAAGGTGGAGCGGGTCTACCTGCGCCCCGACCAGACCGCCGGCGTGTTCAACTCCGGCCAGGTGGACGCCTGGGCGACCTGGAACACCTTCTCCACCCCGGAGATCTCCAACTCCGGTGCGCACTTCCTGGTCAACGGCAAGGACGTCGGCTCCGACAACTACGCGGTCTGGGCCGTCCGCAACGGCTTCGCCGACAAGTACCCCGCCGTGGTCGGCGCGTTCTACAGCTACCTGCACGAGAACGGCCTGAAGGAGAAGGCCGACCCGGCCGCGTACATCAACGTCGTCACCGACTCCGGGCCGACCGCCGTCACCCCCGCCGAGAAGGAGGTGTCGATCAACGTCACCAAGCAGGGCGCCACGGCCGACGTGATCACCGACGCGGACATCACCCGGTTCGGCACCGTCGCCCAGTTCTTCGCCGACCAGAAGGTCACCAAGTCGCTGATCGACGTCAAGCCGTACGTGCTGGACGTCAGCAAGTTCCCCGGCGGCGGCAAGTGACCGCCCCCGCCCCCGCCGCCCAGGCTCCCGCCGCGCCGGCTCCCACCACTCCCGTCGTCCCGGCTCCGCCGGACACCGCCGCCGCCGTCGCGGCCGGGCTGGTCGCCCCCCAGGCGAAGCTGCCCGCGCCCCGGCCGCGCGCCCTCGCCGTCGGGCTGCGCACCATCGGGCCGCTCGCCCTGCTCGGCATCTGGGCGCTCGCCTCCGCGACCGGGGCGCTCACCCAGGACGTGCTGGCCTCGCCCGCCCAGGTCGTCGAGGCCGTCGGCGAGATCTGGCGCAACGGCCAGCTCGCCGACGCCCTGAGCGTCTCGCTCACCCGGGCCGGGCTCGGTCTGCTGTTCGGTGCGGGCATCGGCCTGGTGCTCGGCGTCGTCACCGGCTTCTTCCGGCTCGGCGAGGAGCTGCTCGACTCCGCCGTCCAGGTGCTGCGGACCGTCCCGTTCCTGGCCCTGGTGCCGCTGTTCATGGTCTGGTTCGGCATCACCGAGACGGCGAAGGTCGCCCTGATCGGCGTCGCCACCAGCTTTCCGATGTACGTCTCCACCGCCGGCGGGGTGCGCAACACCGACCGGAAGCTGATCGAGGCGATGCGCAGCTTCGGCCTCGGCCGGTGGGCGATCGTGCGCACCGTCGTCCTGCCGGGGGCGCTGCCCGCGCTGCTGTCCGGCCTGCGGCTGTCGATGACGCTCAGCGTGATCGCGCTGATCGCCGCCGAGGAGATCAACTCCACCGAGGGCATCGGCTACCTGATGGCCCAGGCGCAGAACTACTCCCGCACCGACATCCTCGCGGTCTGCATCCTGATCTACGGCGTGCTCGGCCTGCTCGCGGACGGCATCGTCCGGGTGCTGGAGCGGGTGCTGATGCCCTGGCGGGCGCAAGGAGCCACCCGATGAGCCACCCGACCACCCCCGGCGACACCCCCGACCCGGGCACCACTCCCGCCGTCCACCTGCGCGGCCTGCGCCGGACCTTCGGGGCCCGGCACGTCCTGGACGGCATCGACCTGGACATCGCCCGCGGCGAGTTCGTCGCCCTGCTCGGTGCCAGCGGCACCGGCAAGACCACCCTGCTGCGCATCCTCGGCGCGCTGGACCGGGCCGACGCCGGCACCGTGCTCGTCCCCCCGGTCCGGACGGTGGTGTTCCAGGAGCCGCGCCTGGTGCCCTCCCAGCGGGTGCTCGCCAACGTCACGGTCGGCCTGCCGCGCGGCGCCGCCTCCCGGGAGACCGGGGTACGGGCACTCGCCGAGGTCGGGCTCGACCGGCACGCCGAGGCCTGGCCCGGCACCCTCTCCGGCGGTGAGGCGCAGCGGGTCGCGCTGGCCCGGGCGCTCGTCCGCGAGCCCCAGCTCCTGCTGCTGGACGAGCCGTTCGCCGCCCTCGACGCGCTGACCCGGCTGAAGATGCAGGACCTGGTCGGCGAGCTGGTCCGCAAGCACCGCCCGGCCGTGCTGCTGGTGACCCACGACGTGGAGGAGGCGATCCGGCTCGCCGACCGGGTGGCCGTCCTGCGCGACGGCGCTCTCGTCACCGACGAGAGGGTCGAGGTGGCCCGCCCGCGCGACTCCGCCGACCCGGCCTTCGCCGCACTGCGCCGGCGCCTCCTCGCGGACCTCGGCGTGTCGCTGCCCGAGCCCGCCACCGTCTGACCCCCCTACCTTCCCACAGAACCGGAGTGATCCCCATGACCGTCACCGTCGGTGTCCACGGCAGCAACCCGTCCCTCTACTACCTCGCCCGCCTGGACTTCCTCGCCGAGGAGCTGGCCCCGCTCGGCGAGAGCGGCGCCTTCCACCACTACACGGACGGCACCCGCACCGGCGCCCTGCTCGCCGACGGCACCATCGACTTCGGCGGCACCGGCTCCACCCCGCCGGTCACCGCCCAGGCCGCCGGCCACGACCTGGTGTACACGGCGGTCTCCGCGCCCCGCCCCGACCACGGCGCGCTGCTGGTGCTCGCCGACGGCCCGGTCCACGACATCACCGGGCTCAAGGGCGGCACCGTCGTCCTCGGCATCGGCTCCTGGCAGACCCACCTGCTCGCCAAGGCCCTGCACGCCGAGGGCCTCTCCTACGCCGAGGACGTCCGGCCGGTGCGTCCGGCGCCCGGCTCCGACCCGGCGGCGCAGCTGCGCAGCGGCGAGATCGCCGGCTGGATCGCCCAGGGCGCGGAGCTGGCCGCCGCCCAGCGGACCGGGGACTTCCGCGTCCTGGTCCGCACCGGCGACGTGATCACCGACCGCTCGGTGTTCTTCGCCCGCCGCGACTTCGCCGAGAGCCGCCCCGAGGTGGTCGCCGCGATCACCGCAGCGCTGGCCCGCGCCGACGCCTGGGTCGAGGCCAACCCCGCCGAGGCAGCCGCGATCGCCGCCGCCGACCTGGGCGGCAGCGCCGAGGACTGGCAGAGCGCCCTCGGCGTCCTGCCGTGGCGCCTGGAGCCGGCCGGCGCCGCGTTCATCGCCGAGCAGCAGGAGGCGGCCGACATCTTCCACGGCGTCGGCTTCATCGACACCGCGATCACCGTCGCCGACGCCCACCTCCCGGCGCTGGAGGCCCCCGTGGCCGCCGCCCTGGCGAAGGCGGTCTGACCGATGGCCTCCGAAGTCCTCTGGTACATCATCCCGCGCGAGGGCCACTACCCGTGGGAGCCGGCCGGCCGCCGCCCGGTCGACCTCGGCTACCTCCAGCAACTCGCCGGTACGGTCGACCGGCTGGGGTACTCCGGCGCCCTGCTGGCGACCGACCTGTACGACGTCTGGACGCTGGGCAGCGCGCTGGCCGCCGCCACCAGTACCAACTTCAAGCCGCTGCTGGCCGTCCACCCCGGCCTGGTCGCGCCCACCCTGCTGGCGAAGATGGCGCTCAGCTTCGACCACCTGCACGGCGGGCGGCTGCGCTTCAACGTGGTGAACGGCTCCACCGAGCAGCTGCGCGAGTACGGACTGCACGTCGAGCACGACGACCGCTACCGGCTGAGCGCCGAGTACTGGTCGATCGTCAAGCGCCTGACCGCCGGTGAGGTGTTCGACCACAAGGGCGAGTTCTACGACCTGAAGAACGCCGGCGCGAGCCTGCGCGAGCTCACCCCCGTGCAGCCCGGCGGCATCCCGCTCTGGTTCGGCGGCAGCTCACCGGCGGGCATCGAGATGGCCGCCGAGCACGTCGACGTCTACCTCACCTGGGGCGAGCCGCCGCACCTGCTCAAGGAGAAGCTGGAGAAGGTCCGCGAGCGCGCCGCCGCCCACGGCCGCAGCCTGCGGATCGGGCTGCGCCTGCACCTGATCGTCCGGGACACCGAGGACGAGGCCTGGGCCGCCGCCGACCGCCTGCTCGACGTCACCAGCCAGGCCACCTACGCCCGCCAGCTCGGCAACCGCGACGGTGAGGACGGCGTCGGCTGGCAGCGCCAGTTCCGCCAGCACGGCGGCAAGGTCCCGGCCCACGCCAGGGAGCTGGAGACCCACCCGAACCTCTGGCCCGGCATGAGCCTGTTCCGCCCGGGCCCGGGCACCGCCGTGGTCGGCAGCACCGCCCAGGTGGTGGAACGCCTCCAGGAGTTCGAGTCGCTCGGCGTCGACACCTTCATCCTGTCCGGCAACCCGCTGCTGGAGGAGGCCCACCGGGTCGCCGAGACCGTGCTGCCCGCCCTCGGGATCAACCGCCGGCCCGGGTCCGGCCACTGATGACCCTCCTCGCCGACGCCCACGAGCTGGCCCCCGACCTGGTACGGCTCCGCCGGGACCTGCACCGCAACCCGGAGACCGGCCTGGCGCTGCCGTACACCCAGGAGGCCGTGCTCAGGGCCCTCGACGGGCTCGGCCTGGAGATCACCACCGGCCGGAAGCTCTCCTCGGTGGTCGCCGTCCTGCGCGGGACGGCGACCACCGGCCCGGCCGCGCCCGCCGTCCTGCTGCGCGCCGACCTCGACGCCCTGCCGCTCCAGGAGCGGACCGGCCTCGGGTATGCCTCCCGCACGCCCGGCGCCATGCACGCCTGCGGCCACGACCTGCACGCGGCGATGCTGGTCGGCGCCGCCCGGCTGCTCGCCGAGCAGCGCCACCAGGTGGCGGGCGACGTGGTGCTGATGTTCCAGCCGGGGGAGGAGGGCCACGACGGGGCCCGGCTGATGCTGGAGGAGGGCCTGCTGGAGGCCTCGGGCCGACGGCCGGTCGCCGCGTACGCCCTGCACGCCACCACCGGCGCGCCGCTCGGCACCTTCGCCAACCGGGCCGGGCCCGCGCTCGCCGGCTCCGGCAGCCTCACCGTGACCGTCCGCGGCTCCGGCGGCCACAGTGCCTGGCCGCACGAGGCCCGCGATCCGGTGCCGGCGCTGTGCGAGATGGTCACCGCGCTGCAGACGGCGGTCACCCGCGGCTTCGACCCGTTCGAACCGGTCGTGCTCGGGGTCGGGGTGCTGCGGGCCGGCACCCAGGCCAGCATCGTCCCCGCTACCGCCGTCTTCGAGGCGACCCTGCGGGCGATGACCGGCCCGGCCCTGGCCCGGCTGCGCGACCTGGCCGTCCGGACCTGCCGGGGCATCGCCGCCGCCCACGGCCTGGAGGCCGACATCGACTACGCCGAGGGCTACCCGGCGACCCGCAACGACGCCGGTGAGGCCGCCTTCGTCGCCGATACCGTCGCCGAACTGCACGGCGCGCACCGCTTCACGCCCGGTGAGCGGCCCGCCATGGTCTCCGACGACATCGGCCGGGTGCTCGCCGAGATCCCCGGCGTCATGACCAGCCTCGGCGCCCTCCCGTCCGGCCTGGACCCGGCGGCGGCCGCGCCCAACCACTCCCCGTCCGCCCTGTTCGACGACGCGGTGCTCCCCGACGGCGCCGCCCTCCTCGCCGAGCTGGCCCTGCGCCGCCTGACGGCCGAGCGGGGCGCGGCCGCGGGTGACTGACGGGACCCGCAACCGCGGCCGGCCCGGCCACCGCGCACGGTGGCCGGGCCGGCCGGGGGAACCGCCAGGGGTCAGCGGCTGAGGCGGTCGATCTCGGCGAGGTCCTCCGCCGACAGCGGGCCGCCCTCCAGGGCGTCGATGTTCTGGTCCAGCTGGGCGACGCTGCTCGCGCCGATGATCACCGAGACCACCCGGGGGTCGCGCAGCACCCAGGACAGCGCCAGCTGCGCCAGGGTCTGCCCGCGGCCCTCGGCCACCTTGTTGAGGGCGCGCAGCTGCTCCAGCTTGGAGCCGGTCAGCGCCTCCTCCTTGAGGAAGTGGCCGACCGACATCCGGGAGCCGGCCGGCACGTCGCCGCTCAGGTAACGGTTCGTCAGCAGACCCTGCGCGAGGGGGGAGAACGCGATCAGGCTGGTCTGCGTCTCGCCGACGGCGTCGAGCACGCCGTCCTCCGGGGTGCGGTTCAGGATCGAGTAGCTCGCCTGGTTGAGCAGCACCGGCGTACCCAGCTCGCGCAGGATCGCCACCGCCTCGCGGTGCTGCTGCGCCGGGTAGTTCGAGATGCCCGCGTACAGCGCCTTGCCCGCACGCACGGCCGAGGCCAGCGCGCCCATGGTCTCCTCGAGCGGGGTCTCGGGGTCGAAGCGGTGGGAGTAGAACACGTCGACGTAGTCGAGGCCCATCCGGCCGAGCGACTGGTCGAGGCTGGCCAGCAGGTACTTGCGCGAGCCGCCGTCGCCGTACGGGCCCGGCCACATGTCGTAGCCCGCCTTGGAGGCGATGAACAGCTCGTCGCGGTACGGGCGGAAGTCCTGCGCGAAGAGCGTGCCGAAGTTCGCCTCGGCGCTGCCGTACGGCGGGCCGTAGTTGTTCGCCAGGTCGAAGTGGGTGATGCCCCGGTCGAAGGCGCGGCGCAGCACCGCCCGCTGCACCTCCAGCGGCTGGGTGTCACCGAAGTTGTGCCACAGCCCGAGGGAGACGGCGGGCAGCTGTACACCGCTGTGCCCGGCACGGCGGTAGGTCATCGAGGTGTAGCGGTCGTCCGCGGCGAGGTAGGTCATGGGCGCCATCCTGCCAGCTCCCGGCCCCGGCGGCGGCGACGGGACCATCGGCCCTGCCGACCGGCGGGCCGCAGGCCGTACGGTGGACGGTGGCCCGGCCCGGGCCCGCAGCGAGAGGACCCGACGATGACGCCGGACAGGCACCCCGGCCCCGCCCGCGACATCGCCTCCCGGGCCGACCTCGACGGGCTGCTGCGCCGCTTCTACGGCGCCGCCTTCGAGGACCCCCTGATCGGCCCGTTCTTCACCGAGGTCGCCGGGCTCGACCTGGAGGCGCACCTCCCGCACATCACCGACTTCTGGGAGAGCGCGCTGCTGCGCACCGGCTCCTACCGTCGCAACGCGTTCGCCCCGCACGCCGCCCTGCACGAGCGCCGGCCGATGACGGCAGAGCACTTCGGGCGCTGGGTGCAGCTCTGGCGGGCCGCCGTGGACGGGCTGGTCGCCGGCCCGGTCGCGGAGCGGGCCAAGGAGCAGGGCGAGCGGATCGCCGTGAACCTGCTGCGGCGCACCTCGGGCGGCACCACGGACGGCGCCGGCGGCGGGTTCGTCCCGCTGGCCGCGGTGCTGCTCCGCAGCTGACCGGCGGGAGCGGGCCGGTAGAAGTGGTGATCAACAAGCCCTTGCCCGCCCCGCGGCCGCCTGCATATGCTCGCGGTGGATCGTGTGTGTGCGGTCGGGCCTCCGGCGGCTTCGAGCCCGCCGGACGAGAACGGAGGGGGAGTGCCATGTGCCGTCGCACCGCCCCTCTCCGCTGTTGTCGCCCCCGCAGCACCGCGCGCTGACGCCGGCTCACCGCCCGCCCGCGCGTCCCTCCCATGGTGCTGCCGCCGCGCGAGCGCAGCCGTGCCCCGGGCGCTCCTTCGCGGTGGTGGCCGTCCCAGCCCGTTCGAACGCCCCGCAAGGAGACCGTCATGCGGTTCACCGTCTCGTCCCTCGTCTCCAACGGCCCCGATCCGGTGACGGGTGTGCAGCGCACGCCGCACGAGAAGCTCCACAACGTCCTCGACCAGGCGGTCACCGCGGAGCGGCTCGGCTTCGACGGCTACGGGGTGGGGGAGCGGCACGGGGAGCCGTTCCTCTCGCCGGCGCCGCCGCTGCTGCTCAGCGCGATCGCCGCCCGTACGTCCACGATCCGGCTGTTCACCACGGTGACGGTGCTGAGCATCCTCGACCCCGTCCGGGTGGCGGAGGACTACGCGATGCTCGACCAGCTCTCCGGCGGCCGCCTCGAACTGATCATCGGCAAGGGCAACGACCCCCGGCACTTCGGGCTGTTCGGCCTCCCCGAGGACCGCCAGTGGGACGCCCTGGCCGAGAACTACGGCCTGCTGCGCCGGCTCTGGCGGGAGGAGAAGGTCAGCTGGGAGGGCACGACCCGGCCGCCGCTGACCGGGGTGACCACCTCCCCCCGGCCGCTGCAGACGCCCATCCCGGTCTGGCACGGCAGCGCGACCAGCGAGCAGTCGACCGACCTCGCGGCCCGCCACGGCGACCCGCTGTTCTCGGCGAACTCCTTCCACCCGCTGGAGAAGTACCGGGCGCTGGTGGACCACTACCGCGAGCGCTGGGAGCACTACGGCCACGACCCGAAGGAGGCCAGGGTCGGCACCGGCTTCGGCGGGCTGTTCCTCGCGGAGCGCTCGCAGGACGCGGTCGAGGGCTTCCGGCCGTACTGGGACGCCATGTTCGGCTCGGCGGCGGGCCGGTACAACAACTCGCCGTTCAGCTCGCTGGAGGACGCCCTGGAGCGCGGCTCGGCACTGGTCGGCAGCCCGCAGCAGGTGATCGAGAAGATCCACCGCTACCACGAGGCGTTCGGCAACGAGGTGGTCGGCATCGGCGTCGACTCGCTCACCGAGGACGTCCAGCACGAGCAGCTGGAGCTGTTCGCGGCCGAGGTCGCGCCGGTGATCCGCCGGGAACTCCCGCACCGGGACTGACCGCCCGGCCGCTGCCGATCCGGCGGAACGTGACGTACGCCTCATCGCGCCCGCCGCCGGGGTGGAGTGGCGGGCCCGGCGGCCGGGCAGTGGATCATTCGACGGGCCGGCCGGCGACCACCGCGTGGCCGGCCCGGGCCGTGGCCGCCGGGGGGCGGCGCACGGCCCTTCGTACCCGTCCGTGCGGCCGCGCGCGAGAGTCGCCCCGCCGGCCCGCCGGTGGCGCCCGGATCCGCCGGGATCAGCGGCCCTGCCGTCGCATAGGCTGCTTGCACGATGGTGCGGATAAAGGTGCTGGGGTCCCTCGCGGCGGAGGTCGGCGGCGGCCGGGTCGGTCTCGGCGGCCCGCGCCAACGCGGCGTGCTCGCACAACTGCTGGCCGCCCGCGGCGCCGTCGTCCCGGTCGACCGGATCATCGACGACCTGTGGCAGGGCAGCCCGCCGGCCAAGGCCGCCGTCTCCGTCCAGGCGTACGTCTCCAACCTGCGCCGCCTGCTGGAGCCCCGGCGTGGACCGCGCGAACCGGCGCGGCTGCTGGTCAGCGAACCACCCGGCTACGCCGTCCGGCTGCCGCCCGACGCCGTCGACGCCTGGCGCTTCGAACACCTGCTGGAGCAGGCCCGCACGGACCGCCCGGCCGCCGCCGCGCTCGCCCTGCTCGACGAGGCGCTGGCGCTCTGGCAGGGCGACGCCTACGCCGAGTTCGCCGACACACCGTGGGCCGCCACCGAGACCGTCCGGCTGACCCAACTGCGGCTGGCCGCCCGCGAACAGCGCGCCGCGCTCGCCCTGCACGACGGCCGACCCGCGGACGCCGCGATCGAGGCCCGCGCGCTCACCGACGAGCACCCGCTGCGCGAGGAGGGCTGGCGGCTGCTCGCCCTCGCCCTGTGGAGCGGCGGCCGGCAGGCCGAGGCCCTGGACGTCCTGCGCCGGGCCAGGGCCGTCCTGGCCGAGGAGCTGGGGCTCGACCCGGGCCCGGCACTGGCCGCCCTGGAGTCCGCGATCCTGCGCCAGCGCACCGACCTGCTCACCCCGGCCGCCGTGGCGCCCGCGCCGGCCGCCCGGCTGCCGAGGCCGCCGGGCGGCCCGCTGTTCGTCGGGCGGGAGGCCGAACTCGCCGCGCTGCGCCGGGCCGCCGCCCGGGCCCGGGCCGGCGAGCAGGCCGTCGCGATCGTCACCGGCGAGGCCGGGGCCGGCAAGTCCACCCTGCTGGCCCGGCTGCACGCCGACCTCACCGCGGACGGCTGGCTGTCCGCCCGCGGCCGCTGCCCGGAGACCGAGGGCGCGCCGCCCGCCTGGGCCTGGACCGAGGCCCTGCGCGAACTCGCCCGGTGGTCGCCCCCGGCCGACGCCCTCACGCCCGCCCTCGCGCCCGTCCTCGACGAGGGCGGCGGCCACCGCCCGCCGGAGCCCCGGCCGGCACCCGGCGGGGGCGGCGCCCTCCTCACCGCCCGCCGCTCGGACGCCCTGGCCGGCCGGTTCCGCCTGCACCGCGCCGTCGGCGACTGGCTGCGCCGGGCCGCCGCCGACCGCCCGGTGGCCATCGTGCTGGACGACCTGCACGCCGCCGACCACGAGACCCGCGCCCTGCTCGCCGACCTGGCCGGCGGCCCGCCCACCCCCGGCCTGCTGCTGGTGCTCGCCCACCGCCCCGGTGAGGGCGATCTCACCGACACGCTCGCCGTCCTCGCCCGCCGCTCCCCGCACCGGGTGCCGCTGGCCGGACTCGGCGAGGCCGACGCCGGTCGGCTGATCGAGTCCGTCTGCGCGGCCGCCGTCGACCCGCAGACCGTCCACGCCCTCGCCGACCGCACCGGCGGCAACCCGTTCTACCTGGTCGAGAGCGCCCAACTGCTGGCCGGCGAAGGCGCGCTGGTCGCCGTCCACGAAGTCCCGCAGGGCGTCCGGGACGTGCTGCGCCGCCGCTTCGACCGGCTGCCGGCGGCCGCCCTGACCGCCCTGCGGCTCGCCGCCGTGGCCGGCCGCGAGGCGGACGCCGACGTCCTGCTGCGCGCCTCGGACGCCGACGAGGACGAACTCGTCGACGCCCTGGAGTCCGCCGTCGCCGGCGGCCTGCTGACCGAACCCCGCCCCGGCACCGTCCGGTTCACCCACGCGCTGGTCCGCGACACCCTGTACGCCGACCTCGGCGGGCTGCGCCGGGCCCGGCTGCACGGCCGGGTCGCCGACGCGCTGCGCGCCCTGCGCCCCGACCACATCCAGGCGCTCGCGCACCACTACACCCGCGCCGCCACCGGAGCCACCGCCGGCCTCGCCGTCGACTACTGCGTGCGCGCCGCCGAGGCCGCCGAACGCCGCTACGCCCACGAGACCTCCGCCGCCCTGCTCCAGCAGGCCCTCGACAACCTCGACCGGCTGCCCCCGGACGGCGCCGACCGCGAGGCGCGCCGTGTCGCGCTGCTCGGCGCCCTGCTGCGGGCCCAGGTCCGGATGGGCGCGGTGGCCGCCGCGACCGACACCCGGGCCACCGCCCTGCGGCTGGCCCGCGACGCCGGCCGGCACGACCTGATGATCGAGGCGTGGACGGCCTGGACCGAACCCACCCCCTGGGTCACCCACCCGTACGGCACCGTCGACCAGGCCGCCGTCGACTCGCTCACCGCCCTGCTCGCCCGGCCCGGCATCCCCGCCGCCACCCGCTGCCGCCTGCTCGACGCGCTCAGCTACGAGTTCGACTGCTCCGGCCACCCCGAGGGCTGGGCCGTCGCCGCCGAAGCCCTGGCCATCGCCCGCGCCGAGGGCGACCCCCGGCTGCTCGCGATGGCGCTGGCCGCGCAGGCCCGGGTGCACGACTACGAACTCGCCACCGAGCTGCGCTCGGCCATCGCCGTCGAACTCTCCGCGCTGGCCGGCGAACACGACCTGCCCGCCTACCGCTGGCACGCCGAGCTCCTGGCCTGCACGGTGGCCGCGACCGAGGGGGACATGCCCGCGCTGCGCGCGCACGTGCGGACGGCCCGGGCGATCGCCGACGCCTACGGGATGGCCGAGCTGACCGACATCGGCACCGGCCAGCAGGGCATGCTGGCCATCGCGGCGGGCCGCACCGAGGAGGCACGGCTGCTGTTCGCCCGCACGACGGCCGGCCTGCGGGCCCGGCGCTCGCCGCACGCGGAGGGCTTCAACGCGCTGGTCACCGTCGTGATGGCCGTCCAGCAGGGCCGGGTCGGCGAGGAGTTGCCGCTGATCGAGCAGATGCGCGAGGTCTACGGGCCGCTCGCCGCCGACCTGCACGCGCTCGCCCTGGCCGCGCTGGGCCGGCCGGCCGAGGCCCGGGCGGCCCGCGCCGGGCGGCACGTCGTCCCGGCCGACTACTACCGCTCGCTGTTCCTCTGCGTGCGGGCCGCCGCCGTCGTCGCCCTGGACGAACGGGCCGAGGCGGCCGCGCTGCTGGACGAACTGCTGCCGCTGCGCCACCTGGTGGCCGGCAGCGCCAGCACGTCCGTGGCGCTGTGGCCGGTCGCCCGCAGCCTCGGCGACCTGGCCCGGCTGCTCGGCCGGGACGCGGAGGCCGCCGGGTACTACCGGGAGGCCGCCGCCGTGGCCCGGCGCTGGGAGTCCGCGCACTGGGCGGCGGACGCCGAACGCGCCCTGGCCGCGCTGTCCGGCGGGACGGGCCCGGAGCACTGAGCCCTCGGGCCGGGCCGTCTCCAAGCCGGCCCGACCATGCTCCGGGCCTGCTTGGAACACGGCCCCAAGCAGGTTCCAAGCGGCCTGCGGCACGCTGACCGGGACGTCTCCACCGACCTGCCCCGGCCGGTGCCCCGCCAGGGGCGCCGCCCGGTGGCCACGGCCCCGCCGAAAGGCCCCTCATGTCCTCCTTCCTCGGCCGCCTCGGCGGCGCCGCCGCCGCCAGACCCTGGCGCACCCTGCTCGGCTGGCTCCTGCTGCTGGTCACGGCCGCCGCCCTCGCCCTCACCGTCGGCGGTACGCCCCGCGACGAGTTCCGGGTGCCCGGCACCCACTCGCAGGCGGGCAGCGACCTGCTGAGCGAGCGGTTCCCCGAGATGTCCGGCGCCACCGCCCGGGTGGTCGTGCACGACCGGGCCGGCGCCCGGGTGCCGGCCCCGGTACTGGCGGAGCTCGCCGGCCGGCTCGGCGCCCTGCGCGGCAGCCCGACGGTCGAACCGGCGGTGTTCTCGCCGGCCGGTGACACCGCCCTGCTCAGCCTCACCTACCGGATACCGGTCACCGCCTTCAAGGACTCGGAGGGCGTGGACGCGCTGCGCGAGGCCTCGAAGCCGGTCGAAGAGGCCGGACTCCAGGTCGAGTTCGGCGGGCAGCTGCCGGAGAACTTCTCCGCACCGTCCGGCAGCGCCGAGATCATCGGGATCGTCGCGGCCCTGTTCATCCTGGTGCTCTCGCTCGGCACCGTGGTCTCGGCCGGGCTGCCGCTGATCGTCGCGATCGCGGGCCTGGGGCTCGGCAGCGCCGTCATCTACCTGCTGGCCGCGGTCACCGACATCAGCGCGACCGCGCCGACCGTGGCCAGCATGGTCGGCCTCGGCGTCGGCATCGACTACGCACTGCTGCTGGTCAGCCGCCATGTCGAGGGCCTGCGGGCCGGCCTGACCCCGCAGCGGGCGGCGGCCGAGGCCACCGCCACCGCCGGTTCGTCCGTCGTGGTCGCGGGCTCCACCGTGCTGGTCTCGCTGTTCGGCCTGAAGCTGGCCGGGCTCGCCACCTACGCCTCGTTCGGCTACGCCACCTTCGCTGTCGTCGGCGCCGTGATGCTCGCCTCGCTGACCCTCGTCCCGGCGCTCTGCGCGCTGGCCGGCCCGCGCCTGCTGCGCCGGGCCGAGCGGCGCGGCGGCCGGCCGGCCCCCGAGCAGGCCGGCCCGACCCGGACGGAGCGCTGGGCGCAGCTGATCGGCCGCCGGCCGGCCGCCGCCGCGCTGGTCTCGCTGATCGTCATGCTGGCGCTCGCGGCGCCGATGCTCGGCATGCGGACCTGGCCGCAGGACGCCGGCATCCAGGCGGAGTCCAACACCACCCGCAAGGCGTACGACCTGGTGGACGCGGCCTACGGCCCGGGGGCCAACGGCCCGCTGCTGGTCGCGGTCGACCTGCGCAAGGTGCCGGCCGCCGGGCTGGCGGACCTGGCGGCCCGGCTGCAGGCCGATCCGGGCGTGCTGGCGGTCTCCCCGGCGCTGCTCAACCAGGCGGGCGACGCGGCGCTGGTCTCCGTCCAGCCGAGGACCGGCCCGCAGGACGTCCGCACCCAGCAGCTGCTGGACCGGATGCGCTCCGGCCTGCTGCCGGACGGCGCCGAGGCCACCGGCGTGGTGGCGGTCTTCGCGGACATCTCGGACCGGCTCGCCTCCCGCCTCTGGGTGGTGGTGCCCTTCGTGGTCGTCCTGTCGCTGATCCTGCTGACGCTGCTGTTCCGGGCCCCGGTGATCGCGGTGAAGGCGGCCGCGATGAACCTGCTCTCGGTGGCCGCCGCGTACGGCGTGATGACGGCGGTGTTCCAGTCCGAGACGGGCGCGAAGCTGATGGGGCTGCCGCACTCGGTGCCGGTCTCGTCCTGGGTGCCGATCCTGATGTTCACCGTGCTGTTCGGCCTCTCGATGGACTACGAGGTGTTCCTGCTCTCCCGGGTCCGCGAGGACTGGCTGGCCACGGGTGACGCGCGCGGCAGCGTGGTGCGCGGGCTGTCCGCGACCGGACGGGTGATCAGCAGCGCGGCCGCCATCATGGTCGCGGTGTTCATCGGCTTCGCCATCGACCCGGACATCACCGTGAAGATGATGGGGGTCGGCATGGCCGCCGCCGTCCTGGTGGACGCGACGATCGTCCGCCTGGTGCTCGTCCCGGCCACCATGACCCTGCTCGGCCGGGCCAACTGGTGGCTCCCGGCCTGGCTGGACCGCCTGCTGCCCGAGCTGCGGATCGAGCACGGCGGCGGCCCGGCCCCCGCCCCGGCCGAGCGGGAGCGCGTCCCGGCCTGACCCGCCCGGCGGACGAAGGGGGCTGCCCGTACGCCGGGGCGGCCCCCTTCGGCATGTCCGGCGGGCGCCCCTGGCGCACTGTACCTACTAGTATGTACGCTGAGGCCATGGCAACCCAGGACCGTCTGATCGAGAGCACCCAGGAACTCCTCTGGGAGCGCGGCTACGTCGGCACCAGCCCCAAGGCGATCCAGCAGCGGGCCGGCGTCGGCCAGGGCAGCATGTACCACCACTTCGCCGGCAAGCCCGACCTCGCCGCCGCCGCACTGCGCCGCAGCGCTGAGGAGATGCGCGCCGTCGCCGAGGAGCGACTCGCCGGCCCCGGCACCGCGTACCAGCGGATCGAGGCGTACCTGCTGCGCGAGCGCGAGGTGCTGCGCGGCTGCCGGATCGGCCGGATGGCACAGGACCCGGAGGTCATCGCCGACCCGCAGCTGCGCGCCCCCGTCGAGGAGACCTTCGACTGGCTGCGCGGCCGGATCGCCGAGGTGATCGCGCAGGGCCGGGCCGCCGGCGAGCTCCTCCCCGGCGCCGACCCGGCCGACACCGCCGCCGCCGTCGTGGCCGTCGTCCAGGGCGGGTACGTGCTCGCCCGCGCGGCCGACAGCGTCGAGCCGTTCCGCCAGGCCGTCCGCGGCGCCCTCGGCCTGCTGGCCGCGCAGGTCCGCACCA
Source organism: Kitasatospora sp. NPDC057223 (assembly GCF_042669755.1). Lineage (NCBI taxonomy): Bacteria > Bacillati > Actinomycetota > Actinomycetes > Kitasatosporales > Streptomycetaceae > Kitasatospora > Kitasatospora sp. NPDC057223. The sequence goes on from NZ_JBHUWW010000004.1 coordinate 68,299, forward strand.
CCTGACTCCCGACTGCACGTCACTCCCACCCGAGAGGCCCACCGTGCACGCGATGCAGTACGAGATCACCCTCCCCGCCGACTACGACATGGGGATCATCCGCAAGCGGGTCGCCGACCGGAGCCACCTGACGGACGCCTTCCCCGGTCTGGCCCTGAAGGCCTACCTGGTCAGGGAACGCGCCGCCGCCGACAGCGCCGGGCCCGGGGCGCGCGCCACGGTCAACCAGTACGCGCCGTTCTACCTCTGGCGCACCGCCGAGGGCATGAACAGCTTCCTCTGGGGCCCCGGGTTCCGGGGGCTCTCGGCCGACTTCGGGCGCCCGCTGGTCCGGCACTGGCTGGGCGCCGGACACCTCCCCGGCCCCGCCGTCGACTCCGCGCCGGCCACCGCCACCCGCCGCACCGAGGCCATCCCCGACGGGGCCGACCCCGGCGAGGCGGTGGAACGCGCCCTCGCCGCCCTGCCGGACGACCCCGGCCTGCACTCCGCGGCCGTCGCCGTCGACCCGAGCCGGTGGCAGCTGCTGCACCTCGCCCTGTGGCACGGGCCCGCCCCCGAGCAGGCGAGCGGCACCCGCTACCAGGTGCTGCACGTCTCCCGCCCCGAACTCGACCGCCTGCCTGCCGGCCGGCACTGGTGAGAGGACCCGCCCCGATGGAACCCGCCGACCTGACCGCCGCCCCGCTGGACCGCGCCGCCGGCTACCGGCTGCTGAACGAACTCGCCGGCCCGCAGACCCAGGAGGGCACCCTGCGCGGCCTGGACGCGCTGGCACCCGGCTTCCCCGACTGGATCGTCACCGCCCTCTTCGGCGGCACCTACCAGCGCCCCGGCCTGGAGCTGCGGGACCGCCAACTGCTCAACCTCGCCGCCCTGGCCGCCCTCGGCGGCGTGGAACCGCAGCTCGCCGACCACGTCCGCAACAGCCTGCGGGCCGGGCTGACGGCCGGGCAGATCACCGAGAGCATGGTCCACCTCGCGCCCTACATCGGCGTCCCCAAGGCACTGGCCGGCCTGCGCGTCGTCACCGCCACGCTCGCCGAGAGCCCCTCCGGGGCCGGGGCTTGAGCACCGCCCGGACGGTACGGACGGTGCTGGGGGACATCCCGCCGGAGCTGCTCGGCGTCTGCGACTCCCACGACCACCTCTTCCTCCGCTCCCCGCAGCTGCCCGGCCAGGAACTCGACGACCCGGTGGCGGCCGAGGCCGAACTGCGCGCCTTCACCGCGGCCGGCGGCCGCGCGCTGGTCCAGTGGACACCGCACGGGATGGGCCGCGGCGGCGCCGCGCTCGCCCCCCTCTCCCGCGCCACCGGCGTCCACCTGGTCGCGGCCACCGGCCTGCACCAGGCCGCCCACTACGACGAGGCCGTGCTGTCGGCCCTCTACCGGGGCGACACCCTCGCGGCCCTGTTCGTCGAGGAACTGACGACCGGTCTGCGCGAACCGGACGGCCCGGCCGGCGTCCGCGCGGGGCTGATCAAGGTGGCCGGCGGCTACCACGGCCTGGACGGGCACGCCCGCCGGGTGATGACCGCCGCCGCCGAGGCCCAGCACGCCACCGGCGCCCCGATCGCCGTCCACCACGAACTCGGCACCGGGGCGCCCGAGGTCCTCGACCTGCTCTGTCGGCAGCTCGGCGTGCCGCCCGAACGGGTGATCCTCGGCCACCTCAACCGCTTTCCTGACCTGCGCCTGCACCGGCAGGCCGCCGAATCCGGCGCGTTCATCGCCCTCGACGGCCCGTCCCGCGCGAACCACGCCACCGACCACCACCTCCTCGACACCGTCGAGGCCCTCGTCGCCGCCGGCCACGGCGGCCAGCTCCTGCTCGGCGGCGACACCACCACCCGCGCGGCCCGCGGCGCCCCCGGCCCGCCGTACCTGGTCGGCGGCCTCGCCGACCGGATCACCCGCGAGTTCGGCGCCGCACTGACGGCCCGGCTGCTCACCGCCAACCCGGCCCGCGCCTTCGCCGCCCCCTGGGCCTGAACCGCCCCCGGACAACGCCGTACGGGCGCACGGGCTCCGAGGAACCCGTGCGCCCGTACGGCCCGGCTGTGTCACGCACCGGCCGCCCGCGGACGGCGCCGTCAAGTCAGCAGTTCGACGGGGCCGGGTTGCCGGCGAACCGGTCGGCGATCCAGCTCAGGTACTCCTGCTGCGCCTCGAAGGGGATCGTGTTGTGCGTCGCCCCCTCGTAGGTCGAGTACTCGACCGGCTGGCTGAACCCGCAGGCCCGCCTGATGTACTGCTCGGTGGAGTGCGGGTTGATCACGGTGTCGGCCGTGCCCTGCATGACCAGCACCGGCGCCACGGTGGTGGCGTACCCCGGGGTGTTCTCGTAGAAGCGCTTGCTCCAGACCTCCGGTACGTCGCGCAGCGGCTGGAACAGGGTGTCCAGCTGGTGGTTGTCGGCGACGTTGTTCTGGATCACGTCGGCGAAGTGCTCGATGCACGTCACCCCGTCCCCCGCCAGCGCGTCGAGGCCGGCCGGCTGCAGCACGTCGGTCGCCTTCAGCTCGGGGTAGGCCGCCAGGAAGCCCCGGTAGACGTTGACCCGCAGGGCCGCGTTGTGGGCCTCCGAGGACTCGTTGCGCGGGCCGGGCGGGACGAGTCCGGCGAACTGCGGGCCGAGGTCGGCCGCCGGAGCCAGGGCGGCCACGCCGACCAGGTCGAGGCCCGGGCTGTACGAGGCGACGTCCTGGCCGACGAACAGCCCGGCCCCGCCGCCCTGCGACCAGCCGAGGACGGCCGTCCGGTTGCTCGCGTGGACCGGCCGGATCTGCTGCACCGCGGTGACCGAGTCCAGGACGTTGTGCGTCTCGGTCGCGCCGACCACGTACTGGTGGACACCGGGTGTGCCCAGGCCCTGGTAGTCGGTCGCGACGACGACGTCACCGCCGCCCAGGAACTGGGTCAGCGCGGGCACCCCGACGTCGATGGCGAACGGGCTCTGGTAGCTGAAGTAGTCGACGAGGTCCCGGGCCGGGTTCGGAGCGGCCGACGGCGCGCACTGCCGTGGTCCGCCGACCGTCCCGTGGGCCCACGCCACCACGTTCCGCCCGCCGCGCGGCACCGGGCCGGTCGGCCAGGCGACCAGCCCGGAGACCGCGACCGGGGCGCCGTCGTGCAGCGTCGAACGGTAGAGGATCCTGCACGCCCGGGCCTGGCCGGGCGCCTCGATGCGGCGCGCCCAGATCAGGTCGCCGTGCCGGCCCCTGGGCAGCGGCGACGGGGGTTCGTAGAAGGCCTCGCCGTCGGGGCCGACCGGAACACCCGGTGCGCACTGCGCCGAGGCGTCCCAGCCGTGCCCGCCCTCGGCCGCGGCCGCCCCGGTGCTCAGCCCCGGCACAGCAAGAAAGGTCACCAGGGCAGCCGCAGTGACTGCCCGTAGCCAGGCTCTCATCAGGATTCCCGTCGCTGGACGCCGGTCGTTGCCGGCCGGCCTCGGATGGCGGCGGTGCCGGCCGGCTTGTCATGGTCGAGCCGACGCTACTGTCCGGTGAGCATCAAGTCACATACCGTGATGATCCTCGCGTGTCGCCGGCCCGGCTGACGGGACGACCGTTCCGGTGGCGCCGAGGCCTGCTGACGGGCCCTCACAGCGGCGCGGCCGAGCGCCGCCGGTCCGGACGGGCACCGTTCGGCGGCCGGGGAGGCAGCGGGCCGCGGCGCGGGTCGAAGGCACTCGCGCGGACGACTAGGCTGGTCAATCGCGTCCCGGCCCGTTCCGGGCCCGCCCGTGGAACCGGGCCGCCCACAGGGGTGTCGTAGTGGCGGGGGCGCGACTTCGACGGGTGGGGAGCAAGTAGGACATGGGCCTGACGAGCCACAAGGTGCTGGCGCTGACCGTACTCTTCGCCGTGCTGGTGACCGCCGGCACGGTGTGGATCTGGCCGAGACTGGCCGGACGGACCTGGCAGGCCGTGCTCGGCCGGATCGGCACGATCATGGCCACCCAGGTCGCGGTGCTGCTCGCGCTCGGCCTGGTCGCGAACAACTACTTCGCGTTCTACAGCAGCTGGGACGACCTGCTCGGCACCGGTGACGACGGCCCGGTCACCATCCGTACCGAACTCGGCGCCGGCCGCCCCGGCGATCCCGTCCGGGTGCAGCCGCTCGGCCGGGTCGACGTGCAGGGCGGCGGCGCGGTCGGGCGCGGCCCCGAGCAGGCCGGTGAGATCCACGTGGTGCGGATCCCCGGCGCCTCCACCGGGCTCTCCACCGACGGGTACGTCTACCTGCCGCCGCAGTACTTCCAGCCGGAGTACGCGCAGCGGCAGTTCCCGGCGGTCATCGTCACCACCGGGTTCCCCGGCGACGCCAAGAACCTGGTGACCCGCCTCAACTACCCGGGCGCCGCACTGAAACTGATGCAGAGCGGGCGGATGCAGCCGACCGTGATGGTGCTGATGCGGCCGTCGCCCGCGATGCCCGCCGACACCGAGTGCGAGGACGTGCCCGGCGGCCCGCAGTCCGACACGTACTTCACCAGGGACGTCCCGCGGGCGGTCGAGGGCTCGTACCGGGTCTCGGCCGACCCGCAGGCCTGGGGGCTGATGGGGAACTCCACCGGCGGGTACTGCGCCCTGAAGCTGGCGATGCGTCACCCCGACGTCTTCCCGACCGCGGTCTCGCTGTCCGGCTACTACCGGGCCGCCGAGGACCCGACCACCGGCGACCTCTTCCGGGGCAGCGAGCAGCGGCGCAACGACGCCGACCTGGTCTGGCGGCTGAAGCACGCGCCGAGCCCCCGGGTGGCCGTGCTGGTCTCCGGCAGTCAGGAGGGCGACGGCGACTACCGGCGCCAGACCGAGGAGTTCATCGCCGCCGCGCGCCCGCCGATGAAGGTGTCCTCCAGCATGCTGACGACCGGCGGCCACAACTTCCAGACCTGGGGCCGGCTGCTGCCGTCCTCACTGGAGTGGCTGTCCCAGCACCTGAAGGTGCCCACCCAGGTCTGACCCGCTGCGCGGCGGCCGGGTGGGGCACGGGCTACGGTGCGACCGGCGCCAGGGTGCCGGTGTGCAGCTCGCCGACCCGGCCGCCCTCGCCCTCGTACGTCCAGAAGGCGCGGACGGTCAGTGCGGCGAGGTCCATCACATGGCTGACGGTGATGCCGCTGTGTTCCGTCCAGCTGACGAAGTAGAGCTCGGGGCCGACCTGCGCCACGTGCAGCGCGACGTCCTCCCACTGGCCGGCGGACTCACCGAGGCCCTCCCAGCGGAGCCGCTTCCCGTCGGCCGAGTAGGCATTGCGGAACTCCGCGCCGTTGTCGACCTGGAAGAGGTAGGTACGGCCGGCGAAGGCGGGCAGGGGCGCGGTCATGGCTGGGCTGGTCCTCGTCGTCTCGTGTCGATGGGCGCGGCCGGTCTCCCGGCCACGCCCACCAACCTATCCGACTGCGTCGGCCGTCACCTGATTACTTCAGGTACGGGCCGTCCGTGCCGATCTTGCCCGGGGCGGCGTTGGAGCCGCCCAGGTCCAGCACGTACACCCGCAGGTTGCCCTTGCCGGGCGCACCGACCGTCAGGGTGCCGTTGCCGACGACCTTCACGTCACCGGTGACGGCGTCCTTGTAGGTGCCGTTCGGGATGCCCGTGTACGTGGCCCCGTTGGTGACCGCGACCAGCGCGAACGAGTCCACGCCGCTCGCCGCGTCGGTGTAGCGGCGCTTGAACGCCATGTCACCGGAGACGCCCTGGGTCGAGTACTGGCCCATCTGCAGGGCGGGGATCGCCCGGCGGATCTGGTTGAGCCGCTGGAGCTGCTTGACCAGCGGCTGCTGCAGGGTGGTGGCCACCGCGCCGCTCGCGCCGGAGACCACGGAGAAGTCCGAGGCCGTGACCGTGCCGGCGATCTTGTCGCCGTAGTAGGCGCGGCCGGTGGTGGCCAGCGGGCAGGTCGGGCCGCAGTCGATCTGCTTGCCGGCCTGGAACTCGATCTCCGAGCCGTAGTACAGCGTCGGGATGCCGCGGAACGTCCACATCAGCGCCATGTTCTCGGCCCACGCGTCGGTGCCGCCCGCGTAGCGGGTGCTCGACTTGTTCGGGCCGAAGTCGTGGCTGTCGACGTAGACGACGTTGTACGTGGCGTCGTTGGTCGAGTCGTCCGAGTCCTTGCCGTTGTTGTAGGCGTTGGACGCGTCACCGAAGTTCATGTGCATGCGCATGTCGATGATGTTCATGCCGGAGAACTGCGAGTGGTCGGGGGTGTGGTACGCGTTCCCGTTCAGGAACGCGTTGGTGGAGGTGGGCTGGTTGGCCGTGCCCATGGTGTTCTCGTAGTTGAACTGGTCGAGCGCGGCCTGCACGTCGTCGCTCGTGTACTCCTTGCGCTCCTTCCAGGTGAAGAACTGCGCGGAGTGGTTCACCGAGCCGCGGTTCCACTTGTCGTTGACGAACGCGCCGACCTCGCCGAAGACGAAGAAGTTGGCTGCCTTCGCGGCCCCGAACTTCTGGCTGACCTCGTTGTAGATGGCCGGCAGGAAGCGGCGGTTCCAGGTGACGCGGGGGATGTGCACGGCGGTGTCGATCCGGAAGCCGTCCACGCCCATGTCGATGTACTTGTTGTAGGCGCCGATCAGGTACTGCTGGACGACCGGGTTCTCGGTGTTGAAGTCCGCCAGGTCCTCGTGCAGCCAGCAGGAGCGCGAGTCCTCGCCCTCCCAGTTGCCGATCCAGCACTGGTGGTAGAGCGCCTTCGGGAACATGCCCGAGGACGGGTTGGGCCACTGGCAGTTGTAGACCGTGTAGCCCTCGGCGCTCCTCCCGCCCGTCGGCACACCCCAGTTGACGCAGGTGTTGCCGGCCGGCGCGGTGGTCGACCACATGTCGCCGTTGTAGTAGGACTTGCCCGAGACCGGGTCGACGGTCAGGCCGTCGTACTCGAAGCCGGCGTTCGGCGCGTCGTAGTACCAGCTCCACTGCGAGTCGCGGACGCCGTACACGGTCGGGGTGAACAGGCCCTTGGCACCCCAGCGGGAGCTGTGGTTGTAGACCACGTCCTGGTAGATCTTCATGCCCTTGGCGTGCGCGGCGTTGATCAGGTCCTGGTACGAGGCGCCGGCCGACTCCAGGCGCGGGTCGACCTTGTAGAAGTCGTAGCCGTGGTAGCCGTGGTAGTCGTAGTCGGAGCGGTTCAGGACCACCGGGGTGATCCACATCGCGGAGAAGCCGAGGCCCTTGATGTAGTCGAGCTTCTGGATGACGCCCTTGAAGTCACCGCGGAACATCGGGTCGTTGTTGGCCGCGTTGCCGGACTTGACGTCCTGGCTGCCGCCGCGGTCGTTGCTGACGTCACCGTCGTAGAAGCGGGCGGTGAGCAGGAAGTAGATCGGGTCCTTGCGCGGGTCGGTGCCGAGCGGCGTGCCGCCGGGCGCGGCCGGCGGAGCGTTGCCCGTGGTGGTGCAGCCGGGCGTGCTCGCGGCGGAGAGGTTGCCCGCCGCGTCGAGGGCCTTCACGGTGTAGCAGTAGTACGTGTTGGCTTCGAGGTTGGACTCGGAGTACACGGTGGAGGTGGTGTTGACCAGCGAGGTGCCCCTGGTGCCGCCGGTCCGGGTGACCTGGTAGCCGGTGACGGCCACGTTGTCGTTGGAGGCGTTCCAGGTGAGCACGACGGCCGTGTCGGTCGCGGCCGCGGTGACGGCGGCCGGGACGGACGGCGCGATGGTGTCGATGATGACGCCGGCGCACGGGTCGGTGGCGGAGGCCGTCACCGCCCGGTCCTTGACCGAGCTGTTGCCGGCGGCGAGCTGGTAGTTGACGCCGTTGTTGTTGTCCCAGGTGCCGTTGCCGTTGTTGAACGTCGCCTGCCAGGCGGTGGCGGTGCCCAGGCTGACGGTCTTCTTGACCCAGCCGGTGCAGGCCGCGTCCATGCCGATGCCCGGGACGGTGGTCCAGGTGCCGCCGATGGGCTGCCAGTGCAGGTTGACGGTGCTCCAGCCGGTCGAGACGGTGGAGTACCAGACGGTCGCGGAGGTGCCGGTGGGGGGCGTGGTCGCGGTTGCCGTCGCGGTCGCGGTCGCGGTGGCGGTGGCCGTAGCGGTTGCCGTTGCCGTGGGGGAGGGCGAGGCGGACGGCGAGGCGCTCGCCGTCGCGGACGGCGAGGGCGACGGGGTGGGGTCCGTCGAACCGCACGGGTCGCTGTGGGCGACGACGCCGTTGGTCACGGTGATCGAGCCGGTGCCGAGCTGGTAGTTGGCGCCGCCGTTGTTGTCCCAGGTGCCGGAGCCGTTGTTGAACGTCGCCTGCCAGGTGGCGGCGGTGCCCAGGGCGACGGTGAGCTTCACCCAGCCCGTGCAGGCCGCGGTCATCCGGGTACCGGGCGAGGTCGTCCAGCTGCCGCCGGCCGCTGCCCAGTGCAGGTAGTAGGCCGACCAGTTGGTGGAGGCGGTGGAGTAGAACACCGTCGCCGAGGTGGGGGTGGCGTTGGCACACGGGTCGGTGGTGCTGACGGCGCCACCGGTCACGGCGCTGACGCCGCTGCCCAGGGCGTAGTTGGCGCCGCCGTGGTTGTCCCAGCTGCCCGCGGCGTTGTTGAAGGTCGCGGCGAGGCCGGTGGCGGTGCCGAGATCGACGGTCTTCTTGAACCAGCCGTTGCAGGAGGCGTCCATCGGGACGCCGGGGGAGGTGGTCCAGGTGCCGCCGGTGGGGGCGTAGTGGAGGTCGACGGTGGACCAGGCGGCGGTCGGCTTGTAGTACACCGTCGCGGTGGTGGCGGCATGTGCCGAGATGGCGGGGAGCAGGGTGGCGAGCAGACCTGCGATCAGGGCTACTACGGCGGCCAGCGGACGGCGGTCGCGATGCCGTCTGCTGCGGTGGGGCGCGTGGCTTGTGCGGTCCACGGCGGGACTCCTCGGGGCGGGCCGTCGAGTGGGGCGGCCGGTCGGGTGGGGGAGGAGCGCGAGGCCAGGGGCAGCACAGATCCTTGCAATCCCTTGCAGAGCCTGCGCCGTTCGGGCTGATCGCCGCGGCCCCGGGGGGTGGGTGGGGCATGCGGCGTCGCGGTCCTGTCTTGCGCAAGGTTCTGCAAGATGTTTCAGGAGAGTACTCGTCTGTAAATCCGACGTAAAGAGGTCCGTGCCGTTCCGTCCGGCCCGGGGCGGTCCCCGGCCGGTCCGTCGAACGCCGAAGCCGCCCGAACCCCGGGGGAGACGGGGTGCGGGCGGCCGGTGGGGCGCAGGTGTCGGCGGGCGGTCAGCAGCCGAAGTTGACCAGGCGGAACGTCACGTAGTGGTCCGCGGTGTAGTAGTCCTCGTGGTAGGTCTGGCCGGTGACGATCCGTCGCGCTCCACGGGTCGAGGAGCCGGGGGTCTTCACGGTGTACTCGTGGTAGTAGCCCGCGGTGTGCAGCGGGAGCACCTGCTCGCGGTTCTGGAAGACGATGCCGTCCTGCGAGTACGGGAACGGGCCGTTGGAGGCGATCAGGCCCAGGGTGTCGAGGGCCTGGCTCGGCAGGGCCGTCTTGCAGATGCTGCCGCTGACGGTCGCGTGGGCGTCGGAGGCGAAGACGGCGGTGGGGGCCAGCGTGAGCAGGCCGACGGCGGCGACGGAGGCGGCGCGGGTCTTCAACGCGCGTAGAGTGATTCGCATGGCAGCAGTGTGAATCCCGGCGGGGCACCTGCGGAAGGCCGCCGACGGCACTGTGGCGACTCTTCATGTACGCGTAACTGGGCTGGCATCCGGTCGACTTCCGCCGTCCGCCGGCCGGGCTCCCGCACCCGGACCGGGGGTTAATCACCTGCGCGCGATCCCGGCGCCGGTTAGCGTGGCCGGGTGCCCGTACCGGATGTACACGATGTGGGGAGGCCTGCTGTGAGGCGCGATCAGGTGCTCGTCTTCGACGCGGACGACACCCTGTGGGAGAACAACGTCGTCTTCGAGCGGGTGATCGCCGACTTCCTCCGTTGGATGGAACATCCGACGCTGGACACCGCCGGACGGCGAGCCGTGCTGGACGAGATCCAGGCGGCGAACGCCCTCACCCACGGCTACGGCAGCCGGATGCTCGTGCGAAGCCTCGGGGACTGCGTGGCGAGCCTGCGCGGCAGGCCGGCCACCGCGGCCGAGATCGACGGGATCAACGAGCTGGCAGCCGTGCTGATCGACCATCAGGTGGAACTGGTGCCCGGCGCGGCCGAGACGCTGGCGCAGCTAAGCACGCGGCACCGGCTGTTCCTGCTCACCAAGGGTCACGTCGAGGAACAGCGGCGGAAGATCGACTCGTCGGGGCTGGCGCCCCTCTTCGAAGCGGTGGAGATCGTCCCCGAGAAGGACGACGCCACCTACCGGCGGTTCATCAACGCGTACGGCCTCACGCCCGCCGCCAGTTGGATGATCGGCAACTCGCCGAAGTCGGACATCCTGCCCGCCCGGCGGGCCGGGATGAACGCCGTCTTCATCCCCAACGACCACACCTGGGTGCTGGAACAGACCGAGCTGGACCGCTCCGACACCGGGGTGCTGCACCTGCGGGCGCTGACCGGACTCGTCGGCCACTTCTGAGCCGTCCGTCCGGCCCAGCTCCGGCCCAGCTCCGGGCCGGCTCCGGGCCGGCTGCTTCCGGACACGTCCGAATTCCTGGAGAGGACCGAGCATGACCGGCCCGACCACCACCCGACCGGCCGACGGGGCACCCCGGGTGCCGTCCGTCTCGTGCGTCTTCGTCTGCCACGACGGCGGCGGGCGCGTCCTGCTTGCCCGGCGCGGCGCCGGTGCGCGGGACGAGCCGGGCAGTTGGGACACCGGCGCGGGGGCGCTGGAGTACGGCGAGACCTTCGAGTCGGCGGTGGCGCGCGAAGTCCGCGAGGAGTACACCGCCGAGGCGCTTGCGATCCACACGGTCGGCGTCCGCAACATCCTGCGCGAAGATCCGGTGTCGCACTGGGTGGCGGTCGTCTTCGCGGTCGAGGTGGACCCGGCGCGGGTCGCGATCGGGGAGCCGCACAAGTTCGACGAACTCGGCTGGTTCACGCCGGAGGCCCTGCCCTCGCCGCAGCACTCGCAGCTCGCGGCGACGCTGGAGCTGTACCTGTCCGCGCGCGGCTGACTGCCGGGGTGGCATCGGGCCCGGCCCGGCCGGGACCGATGCCACCCCGGGATCGTCAGGTCAGGACGACCGGCAGGTCGAACGGTTGCCGGTTGTCGGAGAAGTCCGGGTCGTCGGGGCCGAGGACGGTGATCGAGCCGCCCGTCAGCGTGCCGGGGGCCCGGACGTCGGCCCCGATCCGGACGGGCACCAGCGCGGTCGCGCTGCGCAGCGGCGGCAGGCCGGCCGGGAACTCGCAGCGGACGTGCCGCTCGTCGTGGGAGACCTGGCAGGACCGCGGGAAGAACGGGCCCTCGGCCCGGGTGCCCGGTGGCAGCGTCACCAGCACGGTGAAGGCGGACGCCGTCCGGTCCGGCCCCTCGTTGGCCACGTACGCGTGCACCGTCGTGGTGCCGCCCGGCGGTGCGGCCTCGGGGTCGATCCGCATCACCCGGAGATCGGAGACCGGGCCGGGGGCCGGATCGCCCGCCCGCTCCCCGCCGCGGGGCTCCCCGCCCCGTCCGGGCACGGCGCAGGCCGTCCCGGCAGCCAATGCGAGCGCCAGCACGGCGCATCCCGTCACCAGTGCACCGCGTACCGAGCCCCGGGCCATCGCCCTCACCAGCCTTGTCTTGCCTCACCGGCCCGTCGTGATGCGGGCCGCCTCGTGACAAGGCTGGACCGAACAGCCCGCCACCGTTCGGGGAACACACCGCTTCCGCTCGAACGAGTGAACGCAGGGCAGGTAGGTGCAACCATCCGACGAGCTGTTCGGCGGCGGCCGCCCGGCCCGGCGCCGCCGCAGGTCAGGGAGCCAGCACCTGGCCGAGCCGGGCCGAGATGTGCCGCATCACCGGCACCAGCGAGGCACTTCCCGCCTGCTCCTCCAGGGCCCGGATCCGCGCCTCCGGGCCGGACACCGACAGTGCGGTCGGTGTCGGCGCGCCCGGCACCGCCACGGCGATGCAGCGGACGCCGATCTCCTGCTCCTGGTCGTCCACCACGTACCCCCGCTCGCGCGCCTCGGCGAGCTGCTCCAGCAGCAGCTGGGGGTCGGTCACGGTGTACGAGGTGTGCGCGGGAAGGGGATTGGGGCCGAGGACGGCGCGGGCCTCGTCCTCCGGGAGCTGTGCGAGCAGGGCCTTGCCCACACCCGTGCAGTGCGGCTGGACGCGGCGTCCGACCTCGGTGAACATCCGCATCGAGCGCCGTGACTGCACCTGGCCGACGTAGACCACCTCGCCACCCTCCAGGACGGCCAGGTTGGCGGTCTCCCCGGTGGCCTCCATCAGCTCGGCGAGGTAGGGGCGGGCCCAGCTGCCGAGCAGCCGGCCGGCCGTCTCGCCGAGCCGGATCAGGCGCGGGCCGAGGGTGTACCGGCGTGCGGTGTCCTGGCGGACATATCCCTGCTGCGCGAGGGTACGAACCAGGCGGTGGATGGTGGGCATCGGCAGGCCCGAGGAGGCGGACAGTTCACTGAGCGTCGCGACGCCGCCCGCGTCGGCGAGCGCCTCCAGCAACTGGAAGGCGCGCTCGACGGACTGCACGCCGCCGCTCGCGCGGTCGGTGCCCGTCGTCGATGCTGTGTCGGGGGTCCGGGCCACCGGCGTTCCCTTCGCTGTCGGGGGAGGAGTAGAGTCCCAGCGATCACCTCAACAAATCGTTGAAATTCTGTATCGCGGAAACTATTCTCCACCTTACAGAATCCAACCCGTCGGTAGGCGGGTTCAGATCAGGGAGGCTCCCCCCGGAACTCCCTCCGCCAGGCTCAACCGTCCAAGGAGTGTCCTGCCCATGGCTACAGAACAGGGACTTGCCGGCGCCTCCCCCGCCGCTCCGGTCGTCACTGTCGCCGGTCCGCGCGTCCCCCGCGCCGAGGAGGTGCTCACCCCCGAGGCCGTCGCCTTCGTGGTCGGCCTCCACCGCGCCTTCGAGAGCCGACGCCAGGAACTCCTGACCCGACGCAAGAGCCGCCGCGCCGAGATCGCGGCGACCGGCACCCTCGACTTCCTGCCGGAGACGGCGGAGATCCGCGCGGGCGACTGGAAGGTCGCCGAGGCCCCCCGGGCGCTGCGCGACCGCCGGGTCGAGATCACCGGCCCGACCGACCGCAAGATGGTCGTCAACGCCCTCAACTCCGGCGCCCGGATCTGGCTCGCCGACTTCGAGGACGCCACGTCGCCCACCTGGGAGAACGTGGTCAGCGGCCAGGTCAACCTGATCGACGCCTACGAGGGCCGGATCGACTTCAGCAGCGGCGCCGGCAAGGCGTACACCCTGAAGCCCTCCGCCGAACTGGCCACCGTCGTGGTCCGCCCGCGCGGCTGGCACCTGGACGAGAACCACCTGCTGGTCGACGGCACCCCGGTGGCCGGCGCCTTCGTGGACTTCGGCCTGTACTTCTTCCACAACGCCGCCCGGCTGCTGGCACGCGGCCCCGAGGACCCGAACTCCGGCCCGTACTTCTACCTCCCGAAGACCGAGAGCCACCTCGAGGCCCGGCTCTGGAACGACGTCTTCACGCACGCGCAGGCCGCCCTCGGCATCCCGCACGGCACCGTCCGCGCCACCGTGCTGATCGAGACGATCACCGCCGCCTTCGAGATGGACGAGATCCTCTACGAGCTGCGCGAGCACGCCGCCGGCCTCAACGCGGGCCGCTGGGACTACCTCTTCTCGATCGTGAAGAACTTCCGCGACGCCGGTGAGCACTTCATCCTGCCGGACCGCAACAGCGTCGGCATGACCTCGCCGTTCATGGCCGCCTACACCCGCCTGCTGGTGCAGACCTGCCACCGGCGCGGCGCGCACGCCATCGGCGGCATGGCCGCCTTCATCCCCTCCCGCCGCGACCCCGAGGTCAACGCCGCCGCACTGGAGAAGGTCCGGGCCGACAAGGAGCGCGAGGCGGCCGGCGGCTTCGACGGCTCCTGGGTCGCCCACCCGGACCTCGTCCCGGTCGCCCGCGCCTGCTTCGACGCGGTGCTCGGCGACCGGCCGAACCAGAAGGACAATCCCGGTTCCCCCGGGACCGTGACGCCGGCCGAGCTGCTCGACATCGCCGGCGCCGGCGGCAGCTGCACCCTGGCGGGCCTGCACAACGCCGTCCAGGTCGGTGTCCGCTACATCGAGGCCTGGCTGCGCGGTCTCGGCGCGGTCGCCATCTTCAACATGATGGAGGACGCCGCCACCGCCGAGATCTCGCGCTCGCAGATCTGGCAGTGGATCAACAACGGCGTGGTGCTGGCGGACACCGGCGAGAAGGCCACCGCCGACCTCGTCCGCCGGCTGGTGGCCGCCGAGCTCGCCGACCTGCGGGCCGAGCTGGGCGACGACGCCTACGCCGGCGGGCGCTGGGCCGAGGCCGCCAGGCTCTTCGAACAGGTCGCCCTGGCCGAGGAGTTCGTGGACTTCCTCACGCTGCCCGCGCTGCCCCTGCTGGACTGAGCCCCGATCCGTCCGGCCGCGACCCGGCTGCCGCCTGCCGAGCCGTAGCACTGGTCGCACCCGTTCCGCCGATCCGCAACGTGCGCCCGCCACGTCGATCCGCCCGTACCCGAACCGGCGGCCCGGCCGGGGGACCTCGGTGAGGTCCGCCCCCCGGCCGGGCCGCCGCGCACGCTCAGAGGAGCCCCGACGATGGCCCGCATCTTCTTCAACGGCCAGGCGATGGCCGGTGGCCCCTTCCACCACTCCGTCGCCGACGCGCTGATCGGCCCCGTCCGCACCGCGCCCGGCTACCGCTTCTTCTCCATCGGCGACGTCTGCCCCGGCCTGCTGCCCGCCCCCGGCACCGGCACCGTGATCGAGGGCGAGCTCTACGACATCACCCTCGAACACCTCCGGGACGTCATTCTCCCCGGCGAGCCCCGCGAGCTGGAGCTCGGCGTGATCGAGCTGGCCGACGGCAGCGCCTGCCTGTCCATGCTGCTCGCGCGCGGCGAACTGGAGCGCGGGGTGCACAAGGAGATCACCGGGCACGGCGGCTGGCGTGCCTACCTGGCGACGCTGGGCCGTACGGCCTGACCGGGCGGCCCGGGGCTGTCAGACCCCTCGGGCAGCATCGGGGCATGGACGACGACATTTTCTGGCAGCTCATCAGCACGGCCCGCGCCGGGGCACGCGACGAGAGCGAGCAGGCCGGCGCGCTGGCAGGCCTGCTGGCCGGGCTGCCGGCCGAGGAGATCACCGCCTTCGACCGGATCTACGCCGGGTACCACAGCCGGGCGTACACCTGGCGGCTCTGGGCGGCCGGCTACGTCATCAACGGCGGGTGCAGCGACGACGGTTTCCACTACTTCCGCGACTGGCTGATAGCGCGCGGCCGCACGTTCTACGAGTTGGCGCTCGCGGACCCGGACGCGCTGGCGGGCGAGTCCTGGGACGAGGAGGAGGACGCCGAGGCGGAGGAGGTCGGCTACGCCGCGTCGCACGCCTACGAGCGGGTGACGGGCGCCGGACTGCCGGACGGCCCGGGCGTCGGCGACGCGGGCACTCCGGCCGGCGAGGCCTGGGAGGAGGACGACCTGGAGGAGCTGCTGCCGAGGCTGTCCGCCCGCTTCGACTGAGCGGCCCGGGGCGGGGAGCCCGCCCCGGGCCGGTGTCCGGCTAGGCCCGGCCGGTGAGGTGGGCCACGTCGGTGCGCAGAGCGGGGAGCGTGTCGTACATGGTGGCGCCGGGGCAGTCGGTGGCGAGCCAGTCGCGGTGGCCGCTGATCGTCCGGGCGGCCTTGGTCACGCCGTTGACCGGGTTGACGAAGGTGATGGCGGCCTCCGGGTCCAGACCGTGCCAGAACGACAGGCCGGCGAGCAGCAGGGTGAGCGAGCGGCGGGCGGCCTCGGTGGGCAGTTGGCCGCTGAGGGTGCCGAGCAGCGCGATGCCCAGGTTGCCGGAGTTGTAGCCGGCCGAGTGGAACGCGGTCACCATGTTGCCGGACGCGTCGTGGGCCGGGAGCGGGTCGGTGCCGGAGTACCGGCCCTCGTAGACGCGGCCGGCCTCGTCGATCAGGAAGTGGTAGCCGATGTCGCCCCAGTCGAGGGTGACGGCGTGGTACTCGTAGATCGCGCGGACGGTCGCCGCCGGGTCCGGGTCGGCGTTGATGCCGTCGGTGTGGTGCACGGTGAGGGCCTGCAGCGGGTAGTACGCGGTGGGCGTGTTCTCGACGCCGTTCTTGAACCGCTTGGACTCGTCCGCGCCCCAGGCGGCGCGGGACAGGTACTGGATGCCGCCGAACATCACCGGCTCGGTCAGCGGCAGGCTGACCTGACGGGTCGGGCCCGCGGTGGTGTCGATGCCGGCGGAGCGGACGTCGGTGGCACCGTCGGGCAGCCGCAGCTCGTAGCCGGTGGCACCGCCGACCGCCACCAGCGCGCTGGCGTTCTGCGCGGCGTCTCCCTCGTGGCCGTCGGGGCCGCCCGCGCAGCTCGTCGTGAGTGCCTGCCAGTCGCCCGGGACGCCGTCCCGGTGGAGCCTGATCGAGGCACCCCGCCGGGGACCCGTCCAGCTGGCCCCGACGTACTGGATCGGGAAGTCGGCCTGCAGCGCGGTCGCCTCCGTGCCCTCGGCGGACACGGCGCGGGTCTGCGGGATCCCGACGGTCTGCGCGCCGGCCGGCTGCGGGCCGGCGGCCTGTGCGGCGGTGGCCGCGGTGAGCGGGCCGACGACGGCGGCGGCGGCCGTCGCGCCGAGCGTCCCGATCACGGTGCGGCGGCTGACCATGGGCTTGCTGTGTGGCATTGGTGTCCCCGAGATAAGGCGTGAACGCGAACAGGGGCCGGGCGGTGGCCGGGCTCCGTGCTGATTGATGATCAGCATCACTGATATACACGGCTCGTACCCCGATCGGGTTGCACGCCTTCCCGGTCCTTCTCGCAGGTGTGCCCGGCCGGCCCCGTCGGACCTGCCCGCCGGGGCACGCCGCGGCCCCGGACCCTCGCCGTGGGTCCGGGGCCGCGTTCCGATCGCCCCCGAGGGGGCTCACGGAGTCCGGGTACCGCACCGTCCCTGGGCGGCCCGGAGTCTGCGGGGTGCGGCCGCCGGGAGGGCGGCCGCACCGGCTGGGGCGGGTCAGACGCGGGCGGCCAGCTCCCGGGCGGCGCGGGCGCACGCCTGGGCGATCCGGTCCTCGTTGACGGTGGTCAGGTTGCCCCTCTCGACCACGGCGTTGCCGTTGACGAGGAGCAGGGCCAGCGGCGGCAGCGCGCCCAGGGTGAGGGCGGCGACCGGGTCGGCGATGGAGGAGTGCATGATGCCGTCGATCTTCCAGAGCGCCAGGTCGGCGAGCTTGCCCGCCTCGATCGAGCCGATCTCGTGCTGGCGGCCGAGCACCCGGGCGCCGCCCATGGTGCCCAGGCGCAGCGAGCTGCGGGCGGTGAGGGCCTTCGGGCTGCCGTGCAGACGGTTGATCAGCAGGGCGTTGCGCAGTTCGGTGCCGAGTTCGCCGGACTCGTTTGAGGCGGTGCCGTCCACGCCGAGGCCGACCGGCACGCCGGCCGCCAGCATGTCGGGGACGCGGGCGATGCCGGCCGCGAGGCGGGCGTTGGAGGACGGGCAGTGCGCGACACCGGTGCCGGTCTCGGCGAACTTGGCGATGTCGGAGTCGTTCATGTGGACGCAGTGCGCCATCCAGACGTCCTCGCCGAGCCAGCCCGTCGACTCGAAGTAGTCGGTCGGGCCCATCCCGAACAGCTCCTTGCAGAACTGCTCCTCCTCGGCCGTCTCGGAGCCGTGGGTGTGCAGCCGGACGCCCTTGCGGCGGGCCAGTACGGCGGCCTCGCGCATGAGTTCGGTGGAGACGGAGAACGGGGAGCAGGGCGCGATGGCGATCTGCAGCATCGAGTCGGCGGAGGCGTCGTGGTACTTGTCCACGGCCGCCTCGGAGGCGATCAGGATGTCCTCGGTCCGCTCCACCGCGTGGTCCGGCGGCAGGCCGCCGTCCTTCTGGCTGCGGTCCATCGAGCCGCGCAGCGCGGTGAAGCGCAGGCCGAGCTCCTGGACGGCCTCGATCTCGGCGCCGAGGATGTCGCCGCCGTCCTTCGGGAACACGTAGTGGTGGTCGCTCGCCGTCGTACAGCCGGACTTCAGCAGGGCGGCGGCGGAGCCCTGGGCGGCCGCGTGCACCAGCCGGTCGTCGATCCGGGCCCAGGTCGGGTAGAGCGCGACGAGCCAGTCGAACAGGATGTTGTCCTGGGCCAGGCCCCGGGTGATCCACTGGTAGAAGTGGTGGTGGGTGTTGACCAGTCCGGGGGTGATCAGGTGGCCCTCGCCATTGACCCGGCGCACCACGTTGTCCAGCCACTGCGGGGCCGGGCCGTCACCGACCGACTCGATCCTGTTGCCGAGGACGACGACGTGGCCGCGGGCGTACTCGGTGTCGTCGGCGTCGACCGTCGCGATGGCGACGTTCTCGATGACGATCCGCTGGTCGGCGGGTGGGGGCTGGACTGCCATGGTGGGGACTCCTAGGGGGGAGGGCGGGAGGGGAGGCGGGCGCCGGAGCGTTTCTACCGCCCCTCCCACCGGTCAGGACGGTGTCGCCGTCGGCGCCGTCGCGCCGGGCGTGTCGCCGGCGGGGGACCGGCGGCGCGCTCCGACATGGTGGAAGAGCAGGTTGAGCAGGACGGCCGCCACGCAGCCGGCCGAGATGCCGGAGTGCATCAGGGTGCGGACGGCCTCCGGGAACGCGTCGTAGAAGGCGGGGGCGGCGATCGGGATGATGCCGACCCCGAGTGAGACCGAGACCAGGATGGTGTTCGAGCCGGACTCCATCCCGGCCTCCGCGAGGGTGCGGATGCCGCTCGCCGCGACCGTGCCGAAGAGCACGATCCCGGCGCCGCCGAGGACGGGCTGCGGCACCAGCGAGACCAGCGAGCCGAGGACGGGGAAGAGGCCGAGCAGGATCAGGATCCCGCCGCCGGCCGCGACCACGAAGCGGCTGCGGATCTTGGTCAGTGCCACCAGCCCGATGTTCTGGGCGAAGGCGCTGGCCGCGAACCCGTTGAAGACCGGGCTGATCGCGGTGGCCAGGCCGTCCGCCCGCAGGCCGGCTGCCAGGGTGGCCTCGTCGGCCTCCCGGTCGACGATCCGGCCGAGCGCCAGCATGTCCGCGGTGGACTCGGTCATCGACACCACCATCACGATGCAGAGCGAGATGATCGCCGCCGCGTCGAACATGGGGGCACCGAAGTGGAACGGGGACGGCAGCGCGAAGACCTCGGCCTCGCCGACCGGACCGAAGTCGGCCAGGCCCAGCGGGAAGGCGACCAGGGTGCCGATCGCCAGGCCGACGAGCAGGGACAGCTGCTGCCAGAAACCGGACAGCAGCCGGTTGCAGAGCACCACCGCGACGAGGGTGAACGCGGCGAGGCCGATGGCCCGTACCGAGCCGAAACCGGGAGCGTCGGGTGAGCCGCCGCGTGCCCAGTTGACCGCCACCGGCAGCAGGGACACCCCGATGAGGGTGATCACGGTGCCCTGGACGACCGGCGGGAAGAACCTGATGAGCTTGCAGAAGTACGGTGCCGCGAGGAAGCACAGGAGCCCCGCGACGATCACCGCGCCGAAGATCACCGGGAGGGCGTCCTTCGGGCCGTGCTCCTGGGCGATGGCGATCATGGGTGCCACACCGGCGAACGAGACGCCGTTGACGAACGGCATCCGGGCGCCGATCTTCCAGATACCCAGGGTCTGGAGCAGGGTGGCCAGCCCGGCGGTGAACAGGCTGGCCGATATGAGCAGGGCGAGCTCGGCGGGGGAGAGTCCCACGCCGGCGCCGACGATGAGCGGGGGCGCCACGACGCCCGCGTACATCGCGGCCACGTGCTGGAGACCGGTGGAGATGAGTTTCACCGGGGGCAGCAGCTCGTCCACGGGGTGGACCGCCTGCCCGGGTGGCGTCTCGGAGTGGCTCCCCGGACCACCACCCGGACCGGAAGGCCTGTCAGGGGTGGAACCGCCGTCGGTGCTGCTGTTGGTGCGGAAAGCCATGTCGAGCCCCTCTTGTGCCCATGGCTCCCGGCGCGCCCGTGGCGCTGGAGAGTGGCTGAACTCGCCCTGGCCGAGGGCGGGACGGCGGTGCAAGGGTCCCTCGGCCGGTTTCTCCAGGCCGCCGGGCCGGCCGCCGTGGGGCGGGCACGATCTCCGGTTGGTGGGGGTGGAGAAACAGCTGGTGCGGTGGAGCGTGGTGGTGCGGTGCGCCTGGCAGCGGCCGGCCCGAGGGGGCCGGAGGGTGCTGCGCCGGGCGGTGTTCATCGGCGGACGGGGGGTCGTCAGGCGACCGGGATGACCGGGACGACGCCCTCGCGGTGCACGGTGCCCTCGATCAGGCCGTACATCCGGTCCGCCGCGTAGTAGACCTCGTTCTCGTTCTTGAGGCCGAACGGCTCCAGGTCGACGAGGAAGTGGTGCTTGTTGGGCAGCTCCAGGCGGACTTCGTCCACCTCGGCGCGGTTGTTGAGGACCCGGGTGCCCATCGCGTGCAGGGTCTGCTGCAGCGAGTAGGAGTAGGTCTCGGCGAACGCCTCCAGCAGGTGGCGGCGTACGTGGGTGTAGGAGCGGTTCCAGTTCGGCTGGGGCTCTTCGTCCCGGCCGGTGAAGCCGTACTTCCAGCGGGCCGTCACCTGGGTGGCGAGGATCCGGTCGTACGCCTCCTGCAGGGTGGTGTACTTGTCCTTGATGTAGCCCCAGAACTCCGAGTTGGTGGAGTTCATCACGACCAGGTCCTTGAGGCCCGAGATCACCTGGACGCTGTCGCCGTCGTAGGTGATCTCCGAGGTGCGGGTCTCGCCGCCGTTGCGGACGAACGAGTGGCCCACCTCCTCCGAACCGATGAAGCGGGCGGAGCTGTCCGGGGTCTTGATCCGGTCCCAGGTGTACTCCTCGATCCGGATCCGGGCCCGGTGGATCGGCTCGTTGTTGTCCACGAAGTGCTTCGCCAGCGTGATGCCGAACTGCTCCGCCGACTCGATCCCGTACTCCTTCGCGAAGGCGAAGACGGTGTTCTTCGTGGTGTCGGTGGGCAGGCAGTTGGCGTTCGAGCCGGTGAGGTGGACGTCGTCGAGGTCACCGGAGAGGGCGACCGAGACGTTCAGGTCCTTGATCTCGTGACGGGTGCTGTCACGGTAGACGCGGACGATGCGGTTCTCCGCCTTGCCGTACTGGTTCTGACCGAGCACGTGGGCCATGACATGGCTCCCAATCAATCAAGGGGTCTAGCTTCCGCGGTAGACCGAGTATCCGAACGGGTTGAGCAGCAGGGGCACGTGGTAGTGGTGCTGCGCGGGCGCGACCGTGAAGACGATCGAGACCTCGGGGAAGAACGGCGCCTCGTCCGACCTCTTCGCGAAGTACGCGTCGGTGTCGAACAGGAGCCGGACGACCGAGCCCGCCTCCACGGCCGGCAGGTCCTTGGCCCGGCCGTCGGAGTCCGTGGCGGAGGTGCCGAGCACCGTCCAGCCACCCTCGGTGTGCAGTGCGAGCTCGACCGGGACACCCTCGGCCGGGCGGCCGAGGCTGGTGTCGAGAACGTGCGTGGAGATGCCAGTCATGGGTGAAGTGACCTTACTGATGGCTGGGGTGACTGCCCGTCGGGACTACCGGTGGGAATCGTCGAGCAGTCGGTCGATACGGATGTCGTTGATCTTGCGCAGTTCGCCCCGGACGATCTCCGCCTCGGTGGCGGCGTCGTTCGGGAAGCGCTCGCGCAGCGCGGCGAGCATGGTGGCCGCGGTCCGGCCGGTCGCGCAGATCAGGAACACGTGGCCGAACCGGGCCTCGTAGGCGGCGTTGGCCTCGCGCAGTTCGTCGAGGAGTGCGGTGTCCACTCCGTGGACACCGGCCTGTTCGCGCTCGGAGGTGGCGTCGCCCGCCTTGGGGCTGCCGATCCGGGCGTGGCCGGCCATCGCGTCGGCGAGGTCGGCGGGCGTCAGCTCGGCCATGGCCGCCGCGTTGGCGGCGAGCAGGGCGTCACGGTCGGCCCAGGGCCTCGTCGCGGTGAGGGCGGCGGCCCAGCGGGGGCTGGAGCAGATCTCCAGCAGGGTCTTCTCCAGCTCGGCGGCCGGGGCCGCCGCCAGCGCTCCGAGGGCGCCGGCTGCCTGCGTCGGCGCCGTCTCTGACGACGCCGGGGGGTGGTTGGTCACGGGTGGACCTCCTGAAGAGTGGTGCCACCCGCAAAAGCTAGATCCGCCACCCCCGGGCGTCAACACTTTGTTGAACGGTTGGTGGTTACGTTTTGATCCGGGCCCGGTTACCGGCCCGTTTCGTGTGCGATTGGCCAAGTGCGCCCGGAGCTTTCCCGGGTCCAGACTGGGCCGACCGGGCGGGCCTCACGGCTCAGCCGGACTTCGGGCCGCCGTCCTGGCGGTTGAGGTAGTTGTACACCGTGAAGCGGCTGACGCCGAGCGCGGAGGCCACCGTCTCCACGCCGTGGCGCACGGTGAACGCGCCGCGTTCCTCCAGAAGGGCGACGACGCGCTGCTTCTCCAGGCGGTCCAGCTCGGCCAGCGGCCGGCCGTCGAACTGGCGGGTCATCTCGGCCAGCAGGCGGTCCAGCGCACTGCTGAGGTGCGGCAGGCGGACGGCGATCGCCGGTACGCCGTCCCACTCCAGCAGGACGTCGTCGGCCCTGGCCTCCTCGATCGCGACCGGCGTCGCGCCGACCGCGTCGAGCAGCGGCTTCATCGCCGCGGCGAGCGGGTGCTGCGGTACGTCGCTCACGGCGTGCCCGCCCCTTCCGGGGTCGCGCCGTCGGCGAGCACGCTCACCTGGACGGAGATCCGGGTGGCCCCGGCCTCCAGGGTCTCCTGCAGCAGCCTGGTCACGGCGGCCAGCACCTGCTGGGCCTCGCCCTCCGCGCCGGTGCCGAACGGGCCCACGGCGACGGCGAGGCCGGCCTCGTCGACCACGCGCCGGGCCGCGACCGCGTGCTCGGGGAACGTGTCCAGCTCGAACGGTTCTGTCGTGAACTCCACCATCAATCGCACCCGCTCACTCTAGCGAGCGGTCCGGCGGGCGGCAGGGGCTGGTCGATCGAACAGCCGGAGGCCGGGCGGGAGGGGAGCGTTCGGCCTCTTCAACAAATTGTTGCGACGGTCTTGACACCCGCTCGACCCGGCGGACATGCTTCCACCAAGCAGAATCCTTCTTCCGGATTGTGGAAGTCGAGGATACGGAAGAGTGAAAGGTGACTGACGTGACTGCCGCTTCCCAGCACGCGTTCCTCCACGGACGCGTCACGGTCAACCTGTCGATCCTGTTCAGCGAGCTTCCGCTCCTGGAGCGCCCGGCCGCGGCCGCCGCCGCGGGTTTCGACGCGGCCGAGCTCTGGTGGCCGTTCGGCGAGGACGCCACCCCCGCCGAGGCCGAGCTCGACGCCCTCCGCAAGGCCTTCACCGACGCGGGGGTGCGGCTCACCGGCCTCAACTTCCTCGACGACCTCACCAGGGGCGCCCGCGGCACCGTCTCCGTCCCGGCCGAGAAGGAGCGCTTCCGCGCGAACGTCGCGGTCACCGCCTCGCTGGCCGGCTCGCTCGGCACCCGGGCCCTCAACGCGCTGTACGGCAACCGGGTCGAGGGCGTTGACCCGGCCGAGCAGGACGCGCTCGCGCTGGAGAACCTCGTCCTCGCCGCGCGGGCCGCCCACGGCATCGGCGCGATCCTGCTGGTCGAGGCCCTCAACCGGCCCGAGTCACCGGACTACCCGCTGGTCACCGCGCGGGCCGCGGTCGAGATCGTCGACAAGGTGAACGCCGCCACCGGCCTGGGCAACGCCAGGTTCCTCGCGGACTTCTACCACCTGGCCAGGAACGGCGAGGACGCCGGCGCCGTCATCGACGCGTACGCCGACCGCTTCGGCCACGTGCAGATCGCCGACACCCCGGGCCGGGGCGAGCCCGGCACGGGCGACCTCGACTTCGACGACCTCTTCGCCCGCCTCGCCGCCGCCGGCTACACCGGCCGCGTCGGCCTGGAGTACCGCCCCTCCACCGGTGTGAGCGCCGACAGCTTCGAGTGGCTGCCGCGCGAGCTCCGCTCCGCGTAGCGGGCCCTCGGCACTCGCCCCCCACCCCACCACGTACGAAGGACAGCGACGCATGAGCGCCTCCCGCAAGATCGCCTTCATCGGCCTCGGCATCATGGGCAGCCCGATGGCCGCCAACCTGGTCAAGGCCGGCCACCACGTCACCGGCTACAACCTCCAGCAGCCCGCGATCGACGCCCTGGTGGCGGCCGGCGGCCACGGTGCGGCGAGCATCGCCGAGGCCGTCGCCGACGCCGAGGTCGTCATCACGATGGTCCCCGCCGACCCGCACGTGCTGCAGGTCATCCTCGGCGAGGGCGGTGTGCTGGAGAACGTCAGGGCCGGCACGCTCGTCATCGACATGTCCAGCATCACCCCGCAGACCTCGATCAAGGTCGCCGCCGCCGCCCGGGAGAAGGGCGTCCGCACCCTGGACGCCCCGGTCTCCGGCGGTGAGGCCGGTGCCGTCGAGGCGGTGCTCTCGATCATGGTCGGTGGCGACGACGCCGCGGACTTCGCCGAGGCCCGGCCGCTCTTCGACGCCCTGGGCACCACCGTGGTCCACGTCGGCCCGGCCGGCGCCGGCCAGACCGTGAAGGCCGCCAACCAGCTGATCGTGGCCGTCAACATCCAGGCCGTGGCCGAGGCCGTGGTCTTCCTGGAGAACGCGGGCGTCGACCTCGCCGCCGCCCTGGACGTGCTCGGCGGCGGCCTGGCCGGCTCGACCGTGCTGAACCGCAAGAAGGCGAACATGCTGAACCGCGAGTTCGCCCCCGGCTTCCGCATCGACCTGCACCACAAGGACATGGGCATCGTCACCGACGCCGCCCGCGCCGTCGGCGCGGCCCTGCCGGTGGGCGCGGTCGTCGCCCAGCTGGTCGCCTCCGCCCGCGCGAACGGCGACGGCTCGCTCGACCACTCCGCACTGCTGCGCGGCGTCGAGCGCCTCTCCGGCCGCACCGTGGCCTAGGAGCGCGCCACCTCCGGGCCGGGGCACTCAGCCCCGGCCCCCACAGACTCCTCCTGGCGGCGTGTACCTATCCGGTCGTGCCCGCGCCGTCAGGAGGCCGGATCCGACCGGCAGGCGGGCCGGGGCTCATCCGCCCGCCTGCCGGTCGTACCAAGCCGGTGGCGCGCTCTCCCTTCCCGGGGGCACTTCGGTCGTGTCCGCGCGCCGCCCGGCCCCCTCCCTCGCCGAGGGGAGCCACCCGTACGTCGGAAGCGGGACGGGTGGAACGGCGGGGAGGGGGTCGCACCCCGCACTTCGAGGCCCCGGAACCACGAAACGGGCGCAGACTCGGATCATCCGCGGCGCCCGCCGCAAGCCCGCCTGCCGCAAGCCCGCCCGCCGCAAGCCAGCCCGACCCCGGAAGTGAGGCCCACGCCATGCCCGCCACCCCCGCCCAGGGCCATGTCGTCGTCGCCCCCGACAAGTTCAAGGGCACCCTGGAGGGCGCCGAGGTCGCCGCCCGCATCGCGGCCGGCATCCGGCGCGCCGCCCCGGGCACCGACGTCCGCGAGCTGCCCGTCGCCGACGGCGGTGAGGGCACCCTCGCCGCCGCGCTGGCGGCCGGGTTCGTCCGGGTACCGGTGAAGGTGGCCGGCCCCACCGGCCTGCCGGTGGACGCGGCGATCGCCGTCCGCGGCGACACCGCCGTGGTCGAGCTCGCGCAGTCCTCCGGCCTGGCCCGGCTGCCCGGCGGCCGCACCGCGCCGCTCGCCGCCGGTTCGTACGGCGTCGGACAGCTGATCGGACGGGCCGTCGGCCTCGGTGCCGGGCGGATCGTGCTCGGCCTCGGCGGCAGTGCCTGCACCGACGGCGGGGCCGGCATGGTGCAGGCGCTCGGCGTCGGCCTGTACGACAGCGAGGGGGCGGAGCTGCCGCCCGGCGGCGCGGCCCTGCGCCGGCTGGCCCGGATCGACCTCGGCCCCCTCGCGGACGTGCTCCGGGGTGTGGATGTCGTGGTCGCCTGCGACGTCGACAACCCGCTGCTCGGCGCGCGCGGTGCGACCGCCGTCTACGGCCCGCAGAAGGGTGCGGACGGCGAGGACCTGCTGATCCTGGAGGAGGGCCTGACCCGCTTCGCCGACGTCGTCGGCGAGGTGACCGGGCGGGACCTGCGGGGCGCTCCCGGGGCCGGCGCCGCGGGCGGGGTCGGCTTCGCGGCCCTCGCGCTGCTCGGCGCCACCATGCGGCCCGGCATCGAGCTGATGCTCGAACTGCTGGGCTTCGACGAGGCCGTGCGTGGGGCACGCCTCGTCGTGACGGGCGAGGGCTGCCTGGACGCGCAGACGCTCCACGGCAAGGCTCCCGCCGGCGTCGCCGCGGCGGCCACCCGGGCGGGGGTTCGGGTGGCCGCCGTGGCGGGGCGTCTGGAGCTGGCGGAGAGTGAGTGGCGGGCGGCCGGTTTCGCCGCCGCGTACGCGCTCACCGAGCTGGCCGAGCGGCCCGGCGACAGCATGACCAGGGCGGCGGAGCTGGCGGAGGCCGCGGGGGAGCGGCTGGCCGCCGAGTTGCTGCCCGGTTAAGCCTCGGTTTCCTCGTAGCTTCCTACATTGACGTTTTGTTGAAGGCGGGCCTAGGCTCCGAGCAATCGCAGCCAGCAGTATGACGATCACACCTCAACTGCCGCCCCGGCCACTCGTGTCCGCCTTCAGCGACCCCTTTTCCCCAGCCCCCTCCCTGTAGCGCCCCAGCCCCCCAGATCCCTGTACCGCCCCAGCCCGGAGGTCCCGATGCCCCCCAGCGAGACGCCAGCCGCCGCCGTGGTGATCCGCTCCCGCCGCGTGGTCCTCCCCGACGGCGAGCGCCCCGCTGACGTGCTGGTCCGGGACGGGAAGATCGAGCGGATCGCCGCCCACGGCTCGATCCCGGCCGGCGAGGGCCTGCTGACCGACCTCGGCGCCACCGCCCTGCTCCCCGGCCTGGTCGACACCCACGTGCACGTGAACGAGCCCGGCCGCACCGAGTGGGAGGGCTTCGCCACCGCCACCCGGGCCGCCGCCGCCGGCGGCGTCACCACCGTCATCGACATGCCGCTGAACTCGATCCCGCCGACCACCACGGTCGACGGCCTGGACGCCAAGCGGAAGACCGCCGCGGGCCAGGCCTGGGTCGACCTCGGCTTCTGGGGCGGGGCGATCCCCGGCAACACCGCCGACCTGGAGCCGCTGCACCGGGCCGGAGTGTTCGGCTTCAAGAGCTTCCTCGCCCCCTCCGGGGTGGACGAGTTCCCGCACGTCGGGCAGGCCGACCTGGAGAGCGCCCTCACCGAGCAGGCCAGGATCGGCGCGCTGGCGATCATCCACGCCGAGGACCCGGCCGTCCTGGACGCCGCCCCGCAGCAGTCCGGCGTGCACTACCGCGACTTCCTCGCCTCCCGCCCCGACGCCGCCGAGACCGCCGCCGTCGCCCGGCTGCTGGACGCCGCCCGCCGCACCGGCGCCCGGGTGCACATCCTGCACGTCTCCTCCGCCGCCGTCCTGCCGCTGCTGCGCCAGGCCCGTGCGGACGGCGTCCGGGTGACGGCCGAGACCTGCCCGCACTACCTCACCCTCGCGGCCGAGGAGGTGCCGGACGGCGACACCGCCTTCAAGTGCTGTCCGCCGATCCGCGACGAGTCCAACCGGGACGCGCTCTGGGCGGCCCTGGCGGCCGGTGAGTTCGTCGCCGTGGTCTCCGACCACTCGCCGTCCACCCCGGACCTCAAACAGCTGGAGAAGTACGGCGGCAGCGGTGACTTCGCCGCCGCCTGGGGCGGCATCGCCTCGCTCCAGGTCGGGCTGCCGGCCATCTGGACGGAGGCCCGCCGGCGCGGGCACACCCTCTCGGACGTCGTCCGCTGGATGTCGGCCGGCCCCGCCTCGCTCGCCGGCCTGACCGGCACCAAGGGCGCCGTGGCCGTCGGCCACGACGCCGACCTGGTCGCCTTCGACCCGGACGGCGAGTTCGCCGTCCGCGCCGACCGGCTGCACCACCGCAACCCCGTGACCCCGTACGCGGGCCGGACGCTGACCGGCGCCGTCCGCACCACCTGGCTGCGCGGCCGTGTGGTGGACGTGGACGCCGAGCCGTTCGGCCGTCAGATCACCCGTCCCTGAATCAGGAGGCTCACCGATGAGCAGCGTTACGACCCCGAGTGCTCCGTTCACCGAGCTGGTCAACCTGGCCTCCCGCCTGCTCGGCGCCGGCGTGGTCGCCACCAACGAGGACACCTTCGCGGACGCGGAGAACCTGCTGGTCGCCAAGCCCGCCGAGTTCCGCGCGCACACCTTCGGCCACAAGGGCCAGATCATGGACGGCTGGGAGAGCAAGCGCCGGCGCGGCGTCAGCGCCGAGCAGCCGCACCCGACCGACGAGGACCACGACTGGGCGGTCGTCCGGCTCGGCGTCGGCGGCGTGATCCGCGGCGTGGTCGTGGACACCGCGCACTTCACTGGCAACTACCCCGAGACGGCGTCCGTGCAGGGCGCCTCGATCCCGGGCCACCCGTCCGTCGAGGAGCTCGACTCCGCGCACTGGACCGACCTGGTACCGCGCACCGCGCTCCGCGGCGACACCGCCCACGAGTTCGAGGTCGCGGACGGGACGCGCTACACCCACGTCCGGCTCAACATCTGGCCCGACGGCGGGGTGGCCCGCCTGCGCGTGCACGGCGAGGTGCTGGCCGACCCGCGTGAGCTGGACGGCCTCACCTTCGACCTCGCCGCGCAGGAGTACGGCGGCGTCGCCGAGGCCGCCTCGGACCGCTACTTCTCCTCCCCGCACAACCTGAACGCTCCCGGCCGCGCCTCCGTCATGGGCGAGGGCTGGGAGACCCGGCGCCGGCGCGACAAGGCCAACGACTGGGTCCGGATCGCCCTGGCCGGGGGCGGCGAGGTGCTGGCCGCCGAGGTGGACACCACCCACTTCGTCGCCAACGCCCCCGGCTGGGCCGGCCTGGTGGGCTACGACGCCTCGAACGGCGGCGACCCGTCGGACGACCCGGACGGCTGGTTCGAGATCCTGCCCCGGACGCGCCTGCAGCCCGACACCCGGCACCGCCTGCGCCTCGCCGTGGGCCGGCCCGTCACGCACGTACGCATCGACGTGTACCCGGACGGCGGCCTGGCCCGGCTGCGCCTCACCGGCCGGCTCACCGAGGCCGGCCGCGCCGCCCTCGCGCTGCGCTGGTTCAACGCACTCCCGGCCGACGAGGCCCGCACGGCCCTCGTCGAGGCCGGTCTGAAGGCGGAGGAGGCCACCGAGCTCACCGCCGCCCGCCCGCTCGCGGACGCCGCCGCGACCGGCGCCGCCGTGTCCGCGCTCCAGCCGGCCGACGGCCCCGACGGCGAGCAGTCCTCCCGCCGCCGTTCGGCGCTCCGGCGTCTGCTCGGCGTCTGATTCCCTGCGCCGCCGACTGCCGGACCGACCGTCTCCTCCTTCTCCACGCACCGCCTTTCTCACCCCGAAGGACCCTCCATGTCCAAGATCCTGACCACCGAGGCCGGCGCCCCGGTCGCCGACAACCAGAACTCGGCGTCGGCCGGCGAGTACGGCCCGCTGCTCATCCAGGACCAGCAGCTCCTGGAGAAGCTGGCCCGCTTCAACCGTGAGCGCATCCCGGAGCGCGTCGTGCACGCCCGCGGCTCCGGTGCGTACGGCTACTTCGAGGTGACCGACGAGGTCTCGCAGTTCACCCGCGCCGACTTCCTCTCGGAGATCGGCAGGCGCACCGAGGTGTTCCTGCGCTTCTCGACCGTGGCGGGCAACCTGGGCTCCTCCGACGCGGTGCGCGACCCGCGCGGCTTCGCGCTGAAGTTCTACACCGGCGAGGGCAACTACGACCTGGTCGGCAACAACACCCCGGTGTTCTTCATCAAGGACCCGGTCAAGTTCCCCGACTTCATCCACTCGCAGAAGCGCGACCCGTTCACGGGCGTGCAGGAGGCGGACAACGTCTGGGACTTCTGGGCGCACTCGCCCGCCTCGACCCACCAGATCACCTGGCTGTTCGGCGACCGCGGCATCCCCGCCTCGTACCGCCACATGAACGGCTACGGCTCGCACACCTACCAGTGGGCCAACGCGGCCGGCGAGGCGTTCTGGGTGAAGTACCACTTCAAGACGAACCAGGGCATCCGCTCGCTGGACGGCGCGCAGTCCGCCGAGGTGCTCGGCGCCGACGCCGACAGCCACCAGCGCGACCTGCACCAGGCCATCGAGCGCGGCGTGTTCCCGTCCTGGACGCTCTACGTGCAGCTGATGCCGGTCGCCGAGGCGGCCGACTACCGCTTCAACCCGTTCGACCTCACCAAGGTCTGGCCGCACGCCGACTACCCGCTGCAGAAGGTCGGGCGCCTGGTGCTCAACCGGAACCCGGAGAACGTCTTCGCCGAGGTCGAGCAGTCCGCCTTCTCGCCGAACAACTTCGTGCCCGGCATCGGCCCCTCCCCGGACAAGATGCTCCAGGGCCGGCTGTTCGCCTACGCGGACGCCCAGCGCTACCGCCTCGGCGTCAACCACACCCTGCTCGCCGTGAACGCCCCCAGGGCGACCGAGGCGAACAACTACGGCCGGGACGGCCTCTCCGCCGTCAACAAGTCCGGCCGCGGCAAGAACTACGAGCCCAACTCGTACGACGGCCCGGCGCAGACCGACGAAGCGCTGGCCGCACCGGTCGCGCTGAACGGCCACACCGGCACCTGGACGACGCCGGCCCACACCAAGGACGACGACTTCTTCCAGGCCGGCGAGCTCTACCGGCTGATGTCGGCCGGCGAGCGGACCCGCCTGATCGGCAACATCGCGGGCTTCCTGGCGCAGGTCACCCGGGACGACGTGATCGAGAAGAACCTCGCCCACTTCCACGCGGCCGACGAGGAGTACGGCAGCCGCCTGGAGGCGGCCGTCGCCGCGCTGCGCGCCGGCGACGAGGGCTGACCGCAGCCCGCCGCCCGAGTCCGACCGACCTACCCTCACCGGCCGCCCGGGGCCCGCACTCCGGCCGGCCGCGTGGCACGGGCCCCTCCCCGCCGGGCAGTCGGGGAGGGGCCCGTCCGCGTTTCCGGGGCGCGCCGGTGGCATATGCCAGTCAAGTCGCGCTTATCACCTGCGCGAATATCTGCCGACCGGGAGCTCGGAACGCATTCCGGTGGATAGGCTGGAGCAGCCGCGGCACGTCCGCGCGGGGCATCGGAAGGGGAGGACGTCATGTCGACACCAGCCCGGGGTCGTCAGGCCACGCTGGACCAGGGTGGCCCTGGCCCGTACACCTCCCTGCAGCATGCGCTGAGACTGCTGGAGGCGGTCGACCGTCACCCCGGCGGGGTGACCACCGCCGGCCTGGCCCGGGAGACCTCGCTCCCGCTGCCGGACGTCCGCCGGCTGACCGAGTTCCTGGAGACCGAGGGCTACCTGCAGTACCAGGACGAGGCCTGGGTGCTCGGAGGCACCTTCGCGCTGCTCGGCCAGTACAACCGGGAGCAGCTCGTCAGGGTCCGGCTGAACCACAAACTGGCCGAACTGCGGGACGAGTTGGGGGCGGCGGTGTACTTCAGCCGCTACCACGAAGGGGAGTTGTCGGTGGAGGCGGTCGCGTCGGCCGACCACGCCCCGGCCGTCCAGGAGTGGGTGGACTTCCGTGCCACCGCGCACGCCAGCGCGATCGGCAAGTGCCTGCTGAGCCAGCTCGACCACGACACCCGGCGGGACCACTTCTCCCGGCACCCGGTGGCCCGGCTCACCTCGCGCACCGTGGTCGACGCCGAGCAGCTGATGCACCGTCTGGAGCGCCAGCCGGCCACCATGCCGATGCTGGACATCCAGGAGTACGCCCTCGGCACGGTGTGCGCGGCGGTGCCGATCACGGCGGGCAGCACGGTCGGCTGCCTGGCCACCTCGATGCCGGTCGACAACGTCCACCGGCTGAAGGCGGCGGCCGAGCTGCTCGCGGTGCGGGCCGCGCCGCTGATGCTCGCGATGGCGGTCTGAGCACCGCTGCCGTTCCAGAGCTGCTGTTCGAGAGCTGCTTCCGAGGCCCGCCGGGACGTCCCGGCGGGCCTCGGTGCTGCCCGGACCCGACTGCCCGCCTTATTAGACTCGATGTCGATAAGAATGGTCGAAACCCTTGTCGCGGGCATTACCCGCTAGTACGTTTCCGGGAGTCGAGCTGCCACCCGCAGGTCAGGAGAGCCCTCATGCCCCGCTCCACCTCCGCCGCCCCCGCCGTCCACGACAACCTCGTCCTGGAGCCCCGGGACGTCCGCTTCGACTGGTCCGCACTGCCGCTGCACTGGATCCCCGACGAGCCGATGGCCACCCACACCATCAACGTCCTGCACCTGCTGCTGCCCGAGGGCGAGCGCTGGTTCGTCCGGGTCTTCAAGGAGGCCCTGCCGCTGATCACCGACGAGCAGCTGTGCGAGGAGGTGCTCGGCTTCATCGGCCAGGAGTCCATCCACGCCGAAGCCCACCAGGAAGTCCTCGACCACCTGCTCGCCCAGGGGCTCGACCCCCGCCCGTACGTCCGCCAGATCGCCTGGCTGTTCCAGCGGATCCTCGGCGAGCGCAGCGGACTCAGCCCGCGCGGGCGCCGCGAGAACATCATCGAGCGGGTCGCCTTCGTCGCCGCCATCGAGCACTTCACCGCCTTCCTCGGCGACTGGGCGCTCAACTCGCCCGGCCTGGACCGCGCCAAGGCCGACCCCACGATGCTCGACCTGCTGCGCTGGCACGGCGCCGAGGAGGTCGAGCACCGCAGCGTCGCCTACGACCTGATGGTCCACCTCGACCCCGGCTACCTGCGCCGTGTCCGCGGCATGGCCGTCTCCGGGCCGCTCCTCGTCCACCTCTGGGTGCGCGGCGTCCGCTTCCTGCTCGCCGCCGACCCCACCCTCGACGGCCGGATCCGCCCCACCTGGCGCGAAGCCCGGAGCATCGCCGCCCGCGGCATGCTGCCCGACCCGGTCAAGTCGCTCCGCTCCGGCCTGCGCTACCTGCGGCGCGGCTACCACCCCACCCAGGAGGGCTCCTCCAGCCAGGCCCTCAGCTACCTGGCCACCTCCCCGGCGGCGCGCGCCGCAGCCCACCACTGACCAGCCGCCAGCAGCCAGGAGAGCAACCCCGGATGGACCTCAGCACCCCGCCCCCGGACCTGTACGGCCGCCCCCGCGCCGACCGCTTCATGCAGCGCGTCACCGCCTTCGGCGACCGCTACACCCCCGCACTCGGCAGCCCGCTGCTGCGCCGCAGCCCCCGCCGTCCGCCCGCGCGCCCCACCCCGCCGCTGCGCCTCACCGTCACCGGCCACCGGACGATCGCCGACGGCATCGCCGAACTGCGCCTCGCCGACCCCGCCGGCGGCGCACTGCCCGGCTGGCAGCCCGGCGCCCACATCCGGCTGCGGCTGCCCTCGGGCCGCGAGCGCCACTACTCGCTCTGCGGCGACCCCGCCGACCGCGGCGGCTACCGGATCGCCGTGCGCCGGCTGCCCGGGGGCGGCGGCGGCTCCGTCGAGATCCACGACGAACTCCTCCCCGGCACCGAACTGACCGTCCGCCGCCCCCGCAACGGCTTCGCCTTCTGCGCGGAGCCGGCCGTCCTGCTGCTGGCCGGCGGCATCGGCATCACCGCGCTGCTGCCGATGGCCCGCGAGGCCCGCCGCCTCGGCCTGGACTGGCACCTGATCCACACCGGCCGCAGCGCCGGCACCCTGCCCTTCGCGGACGAGCTGCGCGCCCTCGGCCCCGACCGGGTGGAGATCCGCACCGACGACCGGCACGGCGTCCCCACCGGGGCCGCACTCCTCGCCCGCGCCCGCCGGGGCACCGCCGTGTACTGCTGCGGGCCCGCCCCGATGCTCGCCGCCGTCCAGGGCGCGCTGGAGGCGTCGCCCGCCCGCACCCTGCACTTCGAACGCTTCGGCGCCGCCCCCGTCCTGGGCGGCAGTCCGTTCGGCGTCCGGCTCGGCGCGGACGGACCGCTGCTCGCCGTCCCCGCCGACCGCTCCGCCCTGGACGTCGCCCTGGAGCAGCGCCCCGGCCTCCCGTACTCCTGCCGCCAGGGCTTCTGCGGCACCTGCCGGGTGCACGTCCTGGCCGGCACTCCCGAGCACCGCGACCGCCGCCTCACCGAGGACGAGCGCGCCGCCGGCGCCCTGCTGCCCTGCGTCTCGCGGGCGGCCGAGGGCGAGACCCTCGTCCTCGACCTCTGACCGCCCGACAGGAGCCGCACCCGCAT
This sequence comes from Kitasatospora sp. NPDC057223, assembly GCF_042669755.1. Lineage (NCBI taxonomy): Bacteria > Bacillati > Actinomycetota > Actinomycetes > Kitasatosporales > Streptomycetaceae > Kitasatospora > Kitasatospora sp. NPDC057223. The sequence goes on from NZ_JBHUWW010000004.1 coordinate 102,566, forward strand.
GGCCACCGCGACCGCCGCCCGCCCCGCCTTCCCCTTCACCGACGCCGACCTCGGCCGGTTCCGCGAGACGCAGCAACTCGCCTACCACTGCGCCGAACAGGTCGCCGCCTGGATCGAACCCGGCGTCACCGAACGCCAGGCCACCGCCGAGCTGCGCCGCTGCCTGGTCAAGGCCGGCGTGCAGGACTTCTTCCACATCCCGTTCGCCTGGTTCGGCGACCGCACCGCCTTCCGGCACTTCCACACCCCGCTCCAGTTCTTCGCCGGCAACCGCAAGCTCCAGGAGGGCATGCCGTACGTGCTGGACTGCGCACCCGTGGTGGACGGCTACACCGCCGACATCGGCTACGGCGGCAAGGCCGGCGACAACCCCGTCTGGGACCGCCTCGCCGCCGACCTCCAGGTCTACCGCGAGCTGATCCTGCGTGAGGTGAGGGCCCGCAAGCCGCTGGACGAGGTCTACGCGGCCGTCGACGCGCAGATCGCCGCCCACGGCTACGACAACCGCCACCAGGTCTACCCCGGCCGGGTGATCGGCCACCAGGTGACCCGGACGACCGCGCGCGGCCCGGCCGGCGTCAACCTGTTCGGCTTCGGCCTGCGGACCGTCCAGACCCTCGGCCGGGAGCTGATCAGCGAGCGGCTGCACGGCCGCTCCCCGCTCTGGGCGGACGGCCGGGCCTCCCGGCACGCGCCCACGCCCGGCCTGTGGGCGGTCGAACCGCACATCGGCTTCCGCGAGGTGGGTATCAAGTTCGAGGAGCTGCTGGTGGTCACCGAGGATGATGCCTACTGGCTCGACGACGACCTGCCGCACGTGCGGCGCTGGAACAACGCCCCGGAGGCCTCCCGATGACCCCCCGCCGCCGCACCGTCCACTCCGGCGGGCTGCCGCTCGCCGTCTTCGAGCAGGGCGACCCGGCCGCGCCGACCGTCCTGCTGGTGCACGGCTACCCCGACACCCACGTGGTCTGGGACGACGTCGCCGACGACCTCGCCCGCGACCACCACGTGGTGCGCTACGACACCCGCGGCGCCGGCGAGTCCGGGGTGCCGGCCGACCGGGACGGCTACCGCCTCGAACAGCTCGCCGCCGACCTGTTCGCGGTCGCCGACGCCGTCAGCCCCGGCCGCCCGGTGCACGTGGTCGCCCACGACTGGGGCTCGCTGCAGTCCTGGGAGGCCGTCACCGAGCCCGGGGCCGGGCAGCGCCTCGCCTCCTACACCACCCTCTCCGGCCCCTGCCTCGACCACATGGGCTTCTGGATCCGCAAGCGCCTGCACCGGCCGACCCCCCGGCACCTTCGGCAGCTGATCTCGCAGGGCGCGCACTCCTGGTACATCACCGCCTTCCACCTGCCGGTGCTCGCCCCCGCCGTCTGGCGGCTCGGCCTGGCCCGGGCCTGGCCCCGCGTGCTGCGCGACCTGGAGGGCGTCACCCCGCGCCCCGGCCACCCGCAGCCGACCCTCGCCCGGGACGCCGTGCACGGCATCGAGCTGTACCGCGCCAACATGCGCCCCACCCTGCGCGATCCGCGCGAGCGGCCGACCGACGTCCCCGTCCAGCTCGTCACGCTCACCCGGGACCGCTACGTCGGAGCCGCCCTCTCCGAGGGCATCGAGCGCTGGGTCCCGAACCTGACCCGCCGCACGCTCGACGCCACCCACTGGTCCGCACTGCTGGAGAAGGGGTCCGCCGTGGCCGGTCTGGTCCGTGATTTCGCCGCCCGCACCGAGGCCGGGCAGAAGGCCGGCCCGCCCGAGGACGGCCGGCTCGTCGTCGTCACCGGCGCCGGCAGCGGCATCGGCCGCGCCACCGCCCTGGCCTTCGCCGAACAGGGCTGCCGGGTCGTCGTCTGCGACCTGGACCTCGACGCCGCCACCCGCACCGCCGAACTCGCCTCCCTGATCGGCCCGCCGGCCCACGCCTACTGGGTCGACGTCAGCGACGGCGCTGCCGTCGACGCCTTCGCCGCGCAGGTCGCCGCCGCGCACGGCGTGCCCGACGTGCTGGTCAACAACGCGGGCATCGGCCACTCCGGCACCTTCCTGCAGACCACCGAGAAGGAGTGGCAGCGCGTCCTGGACGTCAATCTGTGGGGCGTCATCCACGGCTGCCGCGCCTTCGGCACCCTGATGACCGAACGCGGCGAGGGCGGCCACATCGTCAACATCGCCTCCGCCGCCGCCTACCTGCCGTCCAAGGTGCTGGCCGCCTACGCCACCAGCAAGGCCGCCGTCCTGATGCTCTCGGACTGCCTGCGCGCCGAACTCGCCCCGGCCCGGATCGGCGTCAGCGCGATCTGCCCCGGCATCGTCAACACCAACATCACCCGCACCTCCACCTTCTCCGGCACCACCGCCGACCAGCAGGCCGCCAAGCAGCAGCGCGCCGCCAAGCTCTACGCCCGCCGGGGCTTCCCGCCCGAGAAGGTCGCCGCCGAGATCGTCCGCGCCGTCCGCACCGGCAAGGCCGTCGTCCCCGTCACCTTCGAGGCCAAGGCCGCCCGCGCCCTCGGCCGCCTCTCCCCGGGCCTGCTGCGCCTCGCGGCCCGGCTGAACGTGGGCTGAGCACGCGGGCCGGGCCGTCCTCCCCGGTCACCGGGGGGACGGCCCGAGCGGCATCGAGTATGCCCGCCGTGATTTCCGGAAGGACGGCTCGCCCGGCGCGTGTCAGCGGCGGCCGGCCGGGCGGGTGTCTGTTAATCCTGGTGGGGCATCGACCGCCCGCCCGAAGGAGTGCAGCCATGGCCACCGGCATCGTCACGTCGTACCACGAGGGACACGGCTACGGGTCGATCAAGCCCGACGACGGCGGCCCGGAGGTGATCGTCTACTACGACTCGGTGACCTCCGACGCCGGCCGGGTACCGGTCACCGGGCCGGGCGGACGGGGGCTCGCCGTCGGGCAGAAGGTCAGCTACGAGCCGGCCAAGGAGGAGGGGCGGATCGTCGCGGAGCACGTCCGGCTGCTCTGACCGCACTGGGTACGATGACGGGCCATGGAGACAGCCCTGTGGTCCTTCGCCCTCGTCGTCGGCCTGCTCACCCTCACGCCCGGGCTCGACACGGCGCTGATCCTGCGCACCTCGGCCCTCGGCCACCGAAGGCAGGCCTGGGGAGTCGTCCTGGGGATCCAGACCGGCACGCTGGTCTGGGGCACCCTCACCTCGGCCGGCGTGACGGCGCTGCTCACCGCCTCGCACCTGGCGTACGAGATCCTGCGCTGGGCCGGCGCCGCCTACCTGCTCTGGATGGGCGTCCGGATGCTCCTCAGCCGGGACGCCGGCGTGGCGGAACCGGCGGCGGGCCCGGCGGGCGGCGGCCTGCTGCGCGGCTGGCGGCGCGGCACGCTCACCAACCTGCTGAACCCCAAGGTCGGCGTGTTCTACGTGGCGGTGCTGCCGCAGTTCATTCCGGCCGGCGTGCCGCACTTCTCCGCCGGTGTGCTGCTGACCTGCGTGCACGTGGCCGAGGGGCTGCTCTGGTCGGCCGTGCTGGTCGGCTTCGCCCGCGTGGTGCGCGGGAGCCTTCAGCGCCCGGCCGTCCGCAGGGCGCTCGACCGGGTGGCCGGGACGGTCGTGGCCGGGTTCGGGGTGCGTCTGGCACTCGGCGACTGAGCCCGTCGCCGTCCTGCCGCCCTGCCGTCCTGCTTCCCCGCCTCCCCGCTTCCCCGCCGTGACCGGCAGGTGCTTTCACCCGGCCGGGGCAGTGGTTCACCCGTGTGCTGCGTGTGAGTTGCGGGAGGAATGGGTTTGTGTGCAAACGTCTTCCTGATGGTTCCTGGCGGTCGTCCGCCGGGCCTGTCGTGAGGTCTCCGCCGTCGTGGGCGGCGGAGGTTCCGGACACTGTCGGAAGGACATTGTGATGTCGGTTCGTGTGACGCTTCCCAAGCTCGTCGCGATCGCCGCTCTCGCGGCCGTCGCAGCCGTTGCCGCCCCGAGCGCCGCGATGGCGTACGGCGGCCACCACCCGCAGCTGCCCTCGTCGCTGAGCAAGCTGCAGGCGGGCACCGCCGGGGTCGGCCTGTTCGGCCCGCACGCCAGCTGGCTGGACGCGTCCGAGGAGACCCACGGCTGACCTGCCGGGTGCGGGCCCCGCGGCCTCCGGGCCGCGGCGGCGTGCTGGTGGCCCCCGGGGACGACACCGTTCCCGGGGGCCGCGCGCGTGCGCGGGCCGCTCCCGGGCACGGACGGGCCGTCACCCGCGGTGGCTGACGGCCGGTCAGCCGAGCCGGCCGAGGCCGGTCTGCAACTCGTCGCCGTTCATGCAGGGGTGCACCGAGACGTGCGCGTTGAGCTGGACCCAGAACGGCTCGCAGACCGAGGGGATCGACGCCTCGTCGGCGAGGTCGATCACGAGGGTGGCGCAGCGGCGCCCGTCGCGGGCGTAGTAGTAGGCGGCCTCGGGCTTCAGGGCGCTCATCAGGTCGCCCATCACCTTGGGCAGGGTGCCGTCCTTGATCAGCCTGTTGGCGGCCTCGGTGTCGAGTTCGACGTTCAGCAGCGTGCGCATGAGCGGATGTCCTTGTCCGAGGAGCGCCGCCTGCGGGGGCGTCGCCCGGGGCGGTGACGTGCCGACGGCGCACCGCGCTCGGACGGGGCCGGGGTACCGTCGGCCAGTCCTTGTACCCCAGCTTCTCGCGGGAGGCCGGGTCCCGCGACCGGTCAGGCCGCGTGCGGGCGGGCCGGTTCGCCGCCGGTGCGGGCGAGGTCGTGGTGGATCGGGCCGTGGCCCGCGGAGAGCGGCAGGCAGGAGCCGCCCCGGCGGTGGGCGACGATCTCGGCGGCCACCGACACGGCGGTCTCCTCGGGTGTGCGGGCGCCGAGGTCGAGGCCGATGGGGGAGCGCAGCCGGCCGATCTCGGCATCGGTGAGGCCGACTTCGCGCAGGCGGGTGTTGCGGTCGCGGTGGGTGCGGCGCGAGCCCATCGCGCCGACGAAGCCGACCGGCAGCCGCAGCGCGCGCTCCAGCAGCGGGATGTCGAACTTGGCGTCGTGGGTGAGGACGCACAGCACGGTGCGGCCGTCGAGCCGGTCGAGCTGGGAGTCGAGGTAGCGGTGCGGCCAGTCGACGACGACCTCGTCCGCGTCGGGGAAGCGCCGGGCGGTGGCGAAGACCGGGCGGGCGTCGCAGACGGTGACCCGGTAGCCGAGGAACCTGCCGACCTTCACGACGGCGGCGGCGAAGTCGATGGCGCCGAAGACCAGCATCCGGGGCGCGGGCACGTACGACTCGACGAAGAAGGTGACGGTGCCCTTGCCCTCGTCGTCGCAGGGGCGCCCGTCCAGGCCGAGGACGAGCCGGCCGGTGCGGCCGGCGTCCAGCATGGCGCGGGCCTCGACGACGGCCGCGCGTTCCAGGGCGCCGGTCGTCGTCGGGGCGGGGGAGAGCGTGCCGTGGTGGCTGTCGGCGGTGACGGCGATGGTGGCGCCGACCAGGGCGGCGGGCCCGGCGATGACCCGGGCCAGGGCGACCGGCGAGCCGGAGGCGATGTAGGTGATGCCCGCGTCGAGGGCGGGGTCGGCGCCCGGGGTGACCGGCTGGACGAAGACGTCGATGATTCCGCCGCAGGTCAGGCCGACGGCGAAGGCGTCCTCGTCGCTGTACCCGAAGCGCTCCAGCACCGGCCGGCCGTCGGCGACGGCCTGCCGGCACAGCTCGTACACGGCCCCCTCGACGCAGCCGCCGGACACGCTGCCGATCGCCTCGCCGGCCGCGTCGACGGCGAGTGCCGCGCCCGGGTCGCGCGGCGCGCTGCCGGAGACACCGACGACGGTGGCCACCGCGAAGGAGCGCCCGGACGCGTGCCAGGCCTGCAACTGCTCGGCGATGTCCTGCATCTCGGTGGCTCCTTACGGGTGCGGAGGGGCTGACGGGAGGTGCCGCCGTACGGGCCGGGTGCCCGTACGGCGGCGGTGGCGCTAGTGGACGCCGAGCAGGTCCTTGACCGGGCTGAGCGCGAAGTAGACCACGAAGACCGCGGTCAGGACCCACATCAGCGGGCCCGGCTCGCGCCACTTGCCGGTACCGGCCTTGATGGCGACGTAGGAGATGACGCCGGCCGCGACACCGGCGGTGATGTTGTAGGTGAACGGCATCAGGACGGACGTCAGGAAGGCCGGGATGGCCACCTCGCGGTCCGACCAGTCGATGTGCCGCGCCTGGCTCATCATCATCGACCCGATGACGACGAGGGCGGCGGAGGCCACCTCGACCGGGACGATGCCGGCGAGCGGCGAGAAGAACAGCATCAGGGCGAAGAAGCCGCCGGTGACCAGGGAGGCGAGGCCGGTGCGGGCGCCGTCGCCGACGCCGGTGGCCGACTCGACGAACACCGTCTGGCCGCCGCCGCCCGCCACGCCGCCGATGGCGCCGCCGGCGCCGTCGATGAACAGTGCCTTGGACAGGCCGGGCATCCGGCCCTGCTTGTCGGCGAGTCCGGCCTCGGTGCCGACGCCGATGATGGTGGCCATCGCGTCGAAGAAGCCGGCCAGGACGAGGGTGAAGACCGCGACCGAGGCGCTGATGGCGCCCATGCCCTTGCCGGTGAAGGCCCCGAACAGGTCGATGTCACCGAAGAGGCCGAAGTCGGGTGCGGCGACCGGACTGCCGGGCCACTCGGGGACCGAGCTGCTCCAGGTGTGTTCCGGCAGGTCGACGAGCCCGTTGACGACGAACGCCAGGACGGTGCCGCCGGCGATGCCGATCAGGATCGCGCCGCGGGTGTTGCGGGCCAGCAGGATGAAGATCGCCAGCAGGGTGACCGCGAAGATCAGGACGGGCCAGCCGACCAGTTCGCTGTTGGGGCCGAGCGACACCGGCGGGCCGAACGGGTCCGGGCCGTGGTGGATGAAGCCGGACTTGACGAGACCGATCAGGGCGACGAACAGGCCGATGCCGATGGTGATCGCGTGCTTGATCGGCAGCGGGATGCCGTTCATGATCTTCTCGCGGAGGCCGGAGACGACCAGCAGCACGATCAGCAGGCCGTAGATCACGCAGAGGCCCATGGCCTGCGGCCAGGTGGTGTGCGGGGCGACGATCGTGGAGAGCGCGCCGGAGACCGAGAGGCCGGCGGCGAGGGCGAGCGGGACGTTGCCGACCACGCCCATCAGGATCGTGGTGACGGCGGCGGCCAGCGCGGTCGCCGTGGTCAGCTGCGCGTGATCGAGGTGGACGCCGTTCTTGTCGGCGCCGCCCAGCAGGATCGGGTTGAGCAGCAGGATGTAGGCCATCGCCATGAAGGTCGTGAGGCCGCCGCGGATCTCGGTCGCGAAGGTGGAGCCGCGGGCCGAGATCTTGAAGTAGGCGTTCAGCACGTTCTTCGACGGTATCGCCGCGGGCGACGGGGTGGCGTCGGCCTCGGTGGATCTGTCTTCAGTGGTACCTGGCTCCGTCGGGATCCGGGTCATGTCCACTCCCAAGGTTCATAGGGGGTTGGGGTGGGCGAGCCGACCTGGTGACCAGGCAGAGCTGGTGCAGGGGGACTGTTCGACTCACTGTGCGCGTATCGCGCACCGCTGCAGAACCCCGGCGTGGGAGAGGCAGCGGCAGGATGCGTTCGCTGTGGTTCAGGCTGTGCCTGAGGCTGTGGTTCAGGCTGTGGTTCAGGCTGTGGTTCAGGCTGTGCATGGCGGTGCTCTTCGGTGCTGCCCCGGGGCGGCGGGGAAGACTGTCACCGCCCCGGGGAAGATCGCTCCGGGTCCTAGAGGGTCCCGGTGATGTGCTCGGGGCGGACCGGGATGCGGCTGAGCGCCTTCCCGGTCGCCTGCCGGATGGCCGCGACGATGCACGGCGTGGCCGAGACGGTCGGTGCCTCGCCGACCCCGCGCAGCCCGTACGGCGCGTTCGGGTCGGGGAGTTCCAGCATGTCCACCGGGATCGGCGGGGTGTCCAGGATGGTGGGGATCAGGTAGTCGGTGAAGGAGGCGTTGCGCACCTTCCCGTCCTTGACGATGATCTCCTCCATCACGGCCAGGCCCAGTGCCTGGGTGCAGCCGCCCTGGATCTGGCCGATCACGGACAGCGGGTTCAGGGCCTTGCCGACGTCCTGGGCGGCGGTCAGCTCGACCACCTTGACCAGGCCCAGTTCGACGTCCACGTCGACGACCGCGCGGTTGGCGCAGAAGGTGTACTGGACGTGGCCGAAGCCCTGCCCGGTCTCCTTGTCGAACGGGACGGTCGGGCGGTGGTGGTGCTCGCGGGTGAGGTCGATCGCCTCGTCGCCGAGCAGGTCGACCATGGGGACGAGCACCCCGGCGGTCTCGGAGACCACCTTGCCGCCGGCCAGCGTGATGTCGGTCTGGGTCCAGCCGTAGCGCCGGCGGCCCTTCTCGATCAGCGCGGCCTTCACGGCCTCGGCCGCGTACTTCACCGCGCCGCCCGTCATGTACGTCTGACGCGAGGCGGAGGTGGAGCCGGCCGAGCCGACCTCGGTGTTGGCCGGGTGGATGGTGACCTGCTCGACGCCCAGCTCGGTGCGGGCGATCTGGGCGTGCACGGTGACGCCGCCCTGGCCGACCTCGGCCATCGCGGTGTGCACCATGGCGACCGGCTCGCCGCCGATCACCTCCAGGCGGACCCGGGCGGTGGAGTAGTCGTCGAAGCCCTCGGAGAAGCCGACGTTCTTGATGCCGACCGAGTAGCCGATGCCGCGGACGATGCCCTCACCGTGCGAGGTGTTGGACAGCGCGCCGGGCAGCGTGCGGACGTCGACGTCCGTCAGCTCCAGCGGCGGCGGCAGCGGCATGTCCTTGACCCGCTGGAGCAGCTCGGCGACCGGTGCGGGCGAGTCGATGACCTGCCCGGTGGGCATGGTGTCGCCCTCGGACATCGCGTTCAGCTGGCGCAGCTCGACCGGGTCCATGCCCAGCTCGGCGGCGAGCTTGTCCATCTGCGACTCGTACCCGAAGGCCGCCTGGACGGCGCCGAAGCCGCGCATCGCGCCGCAGGACGGGTTGTTGCTGTAGAGCGCGACGGCCTCCATCCGGACGTTCGGGATGACGTACGGGCCGTGGCCGAGCGAGGCCGCGTTGCCGACGACGGCGGGCGAGGCGGAGGCGTAGGCGCCGCCGTCCAGCACGATCCGGGCGTCGGCGAAGACCAGCTTGCCGTCCCGGGTGACGCCGTGCTCGTAGGTCATCCGCGCCGGGTGGCGGTGCACGTGGCCGAAGAAGGACTCGTCGCGGGCGTAGACGATCTTGACGGGCTTGCCGGTGCGCTGGGCCAGCAGCGAGGCGTGGATCTGCATCGAGAGGTCCTCGCGGCCGCCGAAGGCGCCGCCGACGCCGGCCAGCGTGAGGCGGACCTTCTCCTCGGGCAGGCCGAGTACGGGGGCCATCTGCTGGCGGTCCACGTGCAGCCACTGGGTGGCGACGTAGAGGTCGATGCCGCCGTCCTCGGCGGGCACGGCCAGGCCGGACTCGGGGCCGAGGAAGGCCTGGTCCTGCATGCCGACCTCGTAGTCGGCCTTCACGATCACGTCGGCGAGCGCGCGGATCTCCTCCGTCACGCCGCCGCCGTGCACCAGCTTCTGGCTGTGGCAGATGTTGCCGTGGCCGTGCGACTTGTACTCGTGCGGCTCGTGGACGTACCCGTACACCTCGGGGTTGAGGCACTGCTCCTCGGTGACGATCGGGTTGAGCACCTCGTACTCGACCTTGATCTTCTTCATCGCGCGGCGGGCCGTCTCCGGGTGGTCGGCCGCGACCAGCGCGATCGCCTCACCGTGGTAGCGCACCTTGTCGATCGCCAGGGCCGGCTGGTCCTGGATCTCCAGGCCGTAGAACTTCGTGCCGGGGATGTCCTCGTGGGTCAGCACGGCGTAGACGCCGGGGACCTTCAGGGCCTGCGAGATGTCCACCGAGAGGATGTTCGCGCGGGGGTGCGGCGAGCGCAGCGCCGTACCCCAGAGCATGTCCTCGTGCCACATGTCGGACGAGTACGCGAACTCGCCCCTGACCTTCAGCGTGCCGTCCGGGCGCAGCGGCGAGCCGCCGATGCCGTGCGGGCTGGCCTGCCGGATGTCCTGCAGGTTCTTCTGGCCCTGGATGGTGCGCGTACTCATTCCGAGACCGCCTTCGCACACTTGCGGGCGGAGGCGAGCCGCACCGCGTCCATGATCTTCTCGTAGCCGGTGCAGCGGCACAGGTTCCCCGAGAGGGCCTCGCGGATGTCCATGTCGCTGGGCTGCGCGTCCTGCTCCAGCAGCGCGTCGGTCTGCACGAGCAGCCCGGGGGTGCAGAAGCCGCACTGCACGGCGCCGGCGTCGACGAACGCCTGCTGGACGAGGCCCAGCTCGCCGTTCTCGTCGGCCAGGCCCTCGACGGTGCGGACCTCGCGGCCCTGCACCTGTCCGGCCGCGACCAGACACGAACAGACCGGTGTGCCGTCCAGGTAGACCGTGCAGGAACCGCACTCGCCCTGCTCGCAGGCGTTCTTCGAGCCCGGCAGGCCCACCCGCTCGCGCAGCACGTAGAGGAGGCTCTCGCCCTCCCAGACGTCGTCCGCCTCCACGGGCTTGCCGTTGGCGGTGAAAGTGACCCTCATGCCGCGCTCCTGATCTGCTTGCTGTAGTCGTTCCACGTCCAGGTGAGGGTGCGCCGGGCCATCACGGCCAGCGAGTGCCGCCGGTACTCGGCGGTGCCCCGGACGTCGTCGATCGGGGAGGCGGCGGCCTTCACCAGCTCGCCGAACCGCTGGACCACCTCGGTGCCCAGCAGCGCGCCGGACTCCCACAGGCCGCGCTCGGCGAGCACGCCCGCCAGGTACTCCTCGGCCTCCACCGCGCGGCGCGGCGTGGGGGCGGCCGAGCCGATCCCGGTGCCGACGGTGCCGCTCGATGGGTGCAGCGCGAAGCCGAAGGCGCAGACCGCGATGACCATCGCGTTGCGGGTGCCGATCTTCGAGAACTGCTGCGGGCCGTCCGCCACCGGGATGTGGACGGCGCGGATCAGCTCGTCCTGCTCCATCGAGTTGCGCTTGACGCCCACGTAGAAGTCGTCGATCGCGATCATCCGGGTGCCGCGCACCGCCGAGGCGACCTCGACGAACACGTCCCGGCCCGCCGCCAGCAGCGCGGGGTGCGCGTCACCGGCCGGGGACGCCCCGCCGAGGTTGCCGCCCACGCCGCCCCGGTTGCGGATCTGCGGCGAGCCGACGGTGTGGGAGGCCAGCGCGAGGCCGGGCAGCGGGCCGGACAGCTCGTTGATGATCCGGGTGTACGGCACCGAGGCACCGAGCTTCACCACCTCACCGGTGTTCTCCCACTCGGCGAGCTCGGTGATGCGGTTGAGGTCGAGAATCGCGGATGGCCGGTGCACGTCGAAGTTCATCTCGACCATGACGTCCGTACCGCCCGAGATGGGCAGCGCGGTCGGGTACTCAGCCTTCGCCGCGAGTGCCTCGTCCCAGGTAGCGGGCCGAAGGAACTCCATGCGGTGTCTCCTCAAGTCGTTGCCAGCTCGAACAACTGGGCACTGTGCCCGGGGTCCGCCCGGATCCACCCCATCGGGTGCGTCCGTACGGGTCCTGAAATCCTGGTGTCTCGGACCTTGCTACCGCCGCGTTGCCGAAGCGTTGAGTCCTGGTCACCGGGATGTGTCCGGCGGCGTGTGGCCAGTGAACCGCCGACGGGCCGCCCGGAGGCAGTCACCGATGGCATGAAGCCCCGGCCGTACTGCCGCCCGGCATCCTGTACGTTCCTCTAAGGCGGACAATCGCCCAGCCCAGCGGCCGCAACGCCGTCACTCCCGACCGTAATCCGGCCGTGACGGGGAAGCTACGGGCCCGTGACCCGCGAGCCGGTTGATACGTAACGCCGAGCACGGATGTTCGGGCACACTGTGAGCCCCGCAGGCGGACCGCCAGGTGCACCGATCCCTGCTCTCCGATCCCATCCCACCCGCTCCGCCCCACCTCACCCCGCCTCGCCTCGCCCCAGCCCAGCCCAGCCCAGCCGAAGGAGTCTGCGGATGCGTGTCCGTGACCTGCTCGCCCCCGGAGCCCCGAGACTGCGGCTGCTCGCCGCGGAGGACGAGCTGGACCGACAGGTCAGCGGCGTCATGACCACGGACCTGCACGACCCCGGCCGCTACCTGCACGGCGGCGAACTGGTGCTCACCGGCATGCTGTGGCGCACCGCCCCCGAGGACTCCGAGCGCTTCGTGCGCACCCTCGCGGCCGGCGGTGCCGTCGCCCTCGCGGCCGGCGAGGCCGAGGTCGGCCCGGTGCCGCAGGACCTCATCGAGGCCTGCCGGCGCCACCGCATGCCGCTGCTCGCGGTGCCCGACGACATCGCCTTCGGCGCCGTCGCCGAGTTCATCGGCCGGCAGGTGTCCGCGGACCGCGCCGCCGACCTCTCCGCCCTGGTGGACCGTCACCGGCTGCTGGTCTCGGCCGCGGGCGGCGGCGGACTGGACGCCGTCCTCGACCTGCTCGGCGGCGACCTCGACCTCGACTGCTGGGTGCTCACCCCCACCGGCGCGGTGATCGCCGGGCCCGCCGACCGGCTCTCCGCCGAGGACCGCGACCAGCTCGTCCGCGCCCACCTCGGCGCCCAGCGCCAGCGCCGCCGCCCCCCGCACCGGGCCAGGCTCGCCTCGGGCGCCTACTCGCTGCTGCCCGCGCCCGCCACGGCCGGCACCGACGCCCCGCTCGCCGACTGGGTGCTCGCGGTGGCCGGCGACGTCACCGAGTGGACGGCCAAGCGCCAGCAGCTCGCCGAGAACCTGGCCCGCCTGGTCGCCGCCGAGCGCACCCGCCGCGACGAGGGCCGCCGGCTGCGCAGGCGCCTCGCCGACGAGGTGCTCACCCTGCTCCAGCGCGACGCGGACCCGGCCGAGATCAGCCGCACCCTGTACGCCTCCTCCGCGATGGCCGCCCGCTACGAGGGCCGCGAGCCCAAGCCGCAGGCCGCCGAGGGCTCCTGGCTGGTCGTCAGCGCCGAAGGAACAGGACTACCCGAAGGAGCGGTCCGTTCAATCCTGGAGGAAGCTCTCACCGAGACCTCCGAGCGCGCCCTGGTCGCCGGCGGCGGCACCGGTGCGGTCGTCGTGCTGCCCGCACCGGACACCGCCGTCCCCGCCGAGGCGATGCGCCTGCTGCTCGCGCCGCTGGAGGCCGGCCTCGGCTCCGAGGGGCGGCTCACCCTCGGCGTCTCCGCCCCCGCCCAGGAGGCCGGCGGACTGCGCGGCGCCCTGGAGGAGGCCCGGCACGCCCGCCGGATCGCCGCCGCCCGGGTCGGCCGGGTCTGCGTGGCCGGGCCGGAGGAACTGGCCTCCCACGTCCTGCTGCTCGCCGCCGTCCCCGACGAGGTCCGCCGGGCCTTCCGCAGCCGGCTCCTGGACAAGGTCATCGCGTACGACATCGAGCACCAGGCCGACCTGGTCCGCACGCTGGAGGCCTTCCTGCGCTCGGACGGCTCCTGGACGCGCTGCGCCGCCCAGCTGCACGTGCACGTGAACACCCTGCGGTACCGGATCGGCCGGATCGAGGAACTGACCGGCCGTGACCTCTCCCGGCTGGAGGACCGCGTCGACTTCTACCTGGCGCTGGAACTGGCCTGACGCCGCGACGGGCCCCCGCAGGCGGTCTGCGGGGGCCCGTCGGCGCGTACGCGGGGTCAGAGCGGGGCGGGAGCGGGGCCGGAGCCGGGGCGGAGCGGGTTCAGGGCTGGACGGGGATCACACCGGTGAGCCACTCGAACACGCCCGGGACCATCGGCTTCCAGACGTCGCTGGCGTGCGGCCCGGTGGTCTCCACCGGCTGGACGGTGGTCGGTGCCTTCGCGGCGTCCCGGAGGGCGACCGCGTCCTCGTAGCCGTCCCCCTTGTTGCCGCTCAGGTAGAGGGCGACCTTCGGGGGCTGGGCGGCGTTCCTCAGGATGTTGAGCGGGTTGTTGGCCTCGCGCAGCTTCGGGTCCTGGCCGGCCAGCGAGTCCTTCTCGGCGGCCGGGTCGTTGTACCCGGAGAGGCTGACCCCGGCCCGGTAGCGGTTCGGGTGGGCGAGGGCCAGCTTGGTCGCGCAGTGCGCGCCGGCGGAGTACCCGGCGACGGCCCAGCGGTCCGGCGAGGGGTCGACCCGGAAGTTGTCCAGGACCATCTGCGGGACGTCCCGGGCCAGCCAGGTCTCGGCGTTGGCCTTGCCGGGCACGTCGGTGCAGCCGGCGTCGACCTGGTTGCCCAGCAGCAGGGTGCGGGGCGAGACCAGGATGAACGGGGCGACCTTGCCCTGCTGCATCAGCGGCTTGAGCTGCTCGGAGACCTTCAGCGTGCCGTACCAGGTGCTGGAGGAGCCCGGCCAGCCCGGGATCAGCTCGACGACCGGGAACTTCCGGTCCTTGTACGCGGGCTCGTCGTACTGCGGCGGGAGCCAGACCAGCACCTCGCCGTCGATCCCGGAGAGCTGCCCCTTCAGGTCGGTGCGCCGCACGTCCCCGGGCACCTTGGGGTCGTCCACGTTCTTGAAGGACTGGACGACCTTCGCCGGGGCCGGCGGCTTCGCGTCCTGGCCCGGCGCCGGCGTGCCGCCGGCCCCGTCGGCGGTGGCGGGCGGCACGGACGGGACGGCGCGGACGTGGTGGCCGGTGCCGAGCAGGTCGTCCCAGTTGCCGTAGATCAGGTTGGCGTTGTTCACCATCACGAAGACCATCAGCACGGCCGTGAGCTGGCAGAACAGCAGCATGGCCAGCCTGGACAGGACCTTCAGCGGCTTCGCTCCGCGGACTCTGCCCCAGAGCAGCATCGCGGCCGCGATCGAGACCGGCACGAGGATGATCGTGCAGATGAGGAACGGAGTGCCAGTCAGTTGCATCGAGTTCTCGTATCCGGTTTGCAAGCCGCGCGGGCCCGCTTGCCCGGTGCGCTCTCCAATGGGATGGGACGGCAGGGAACAGATGATCGGTTGCCACCGAATCTGTGGGAAACCTGAGAGGAACATCACATTTTGCTGATGATCTGCATCCGATCCCCGCACAGTCTGCCACCCGCGCGGGCGCGGTCGCAGGATTCGCCCAGGGATCTCCAAGGAATGCCCCCCAGCAGGCACGATACCGTTCCGATGAGACGGGGCCGGGCGAGGCGGTCCCGGCATCCGGACACCCGGCGTCCCAGACTGGTGCATGAGCCGGTCGGTTCCGGCCGCCCGGCCGGCGAAGCAGGAGACACGCACCCATGAGCCAGACCCGACTCCGTCCGCTCTGCGCGGCACTCGTGCTGATGGTGGCCCTCGCGGGCTGCAGCAGCACCGGCGGCAGACGGGCCGAGCAGGCCCGCGAGCGCGCCGCCGCGACGGCCGGCGGAGCGGTGGACACCCCGCGCTGGAAGGTCGCGATGGTCACCCACGCCGGGGCCGGCGACGCCTTCTGGGACACCGTCCGCAAGGGCGCCGAGCAGGCCGCGGCGAAGGACAACATCACCTTCCTGTACTCCAACGACGCGCAGACCCAGAACCAGGTCCAGCTCGTGCAGGCCGCCATCGACCAGCGGGTCGACGGCCTGCTGGTCAGCCTCGCCAAGGGCGACGCGCTCGGGCCGGTGCTGGCCAAGGCGAAGGCCGCCGGCATCCCGGTGATCAGCATCAACTCCGGGCAGGAGTTCTCCGCCCGGTTCGGCGCCCTCACCCACATCGGCCAGGACGAGACCACGGCCGGCCAGGCGGCCGGCGCCACGCTGGACGCCCGGGGCCGCAAGAACGTGCTCTGCGTCATCCACGAGCAGGGCAACGTCGGCCAGGAGCAGCGCTGCTCCGGCGCGCAGTCGAAGTTCGGCGGCCAGTTCCAGACCCTCTACGTCGACGGCGTCAGCATGCCCGACGCGAAGGCCGCCATCTCCGCGAAGCTCCAGGCCGACCCGGCGCTGGACACCGTGCTGACGCTGAGCGCCCCGATCGCCGCCACCGGCCTGCAGGCGATCCAGGACGCCCGCCGCCCGGTCGAGCTCGACACCTTCGACCTGGGCACCCAGGTGGTGGCCGGCCTGCAGGCCGGCACGGTCGGCTTCGCCGTCGACCAGCAGCCGTACCTCCAGGGCTACGAGGGCGTCGACCTGCTCTGGCTCTACCGCTACAACCTGGACGTGCTCGGCGGCGGCAAGCCGGTGCTGACCGGGCCCCAGGTGCTCACCAAGGACGACGCGGCCGCGCTCGCCCAGTACGTCGCGAGGGGTACGCGATGACCGCCGCCGCCCCGCCCCCGACGGACGTCCTCGCGAGCGAGCGCCCACCGGTGGCCCGCCGCCTGCTGGGCCGGCCGGAGACCGGCGCGCTGATCGCGGCCGTCGCCGTGTTCCTGGTCTTCTCGGTGGCCGCCGACAGCTTCCTGCGGGCGTCCTCGATCGGCACCGTGCTGTACGCCGCCTCCACCATCGGGATCATGGCCGTGCCGGTCTCGCTGCTGATGATCGGCGGCGAGTTCGACCTCTCGGCCGGCGTCCTGGTCACCACCGCCGCGCTGACCTCCTCGATGGTGTCCTACCAGCTCACCGCGGTGACCTGGGTGGGCACCTTCGTGTCGCTGCTGGTCGTGCTCGCCGTCAGCGGCTTCAACGGCTGGGTGCTCGGCCGCACCCGGCTGCCCAGCTTCATCGTCACGCTCGGCACCTTCCTGATGCTCACCGGCGCCAACCTCGGCGTGACCAAGCTCGTCACCGGGACGGTCACCACCAGGCCGATCTCCGACATGCAGGGCTTCGCCTCCTGCCGCTGGCTGTTCGCCTCCGAGATCACCGTCGGCGGGCTGTCGGTCAAGGCCACCGTCTGGTGGTGGCTGGGCCTGCTGGCGATCGGCAGCTGGGTGCTGCTGCGCACCAGCTTCGGCAACTGGATCTTCGCGGTCGGCGGGGACGCGGCCGCCGCCCGCGCCGTGGGAGTGCCGGTCGCCCGCACGAAGACAGCGCTCTACCTGGGTGTCGGCTTCTGCGCCTGGGTGCTCGGCCAGCACCTGCTGTACTCCTTCGACACCGTGCAGTCCGGCGAGGGCGTCGGCAACGAGCTGATCTACATCGTGGCGGCCGTCATCGGCGGCTGCCTGATCACCGGCGGGTACGGCTCGGTGATCGGCTCCGCCCTCGGCGCGCTGATCTTCGGCATGACCAGCAAGGGCATCGTCTACGCCGAGTGGAACCCCGACTGGTTCAAGTTCTTCCTCGGCGCGATGCTGCTGCTGGCCGCGCTGCTGAACTCCTGGGTGCGCCGCCGGGTCGAGCGGGGGCCGGGCCGGTGACGGGCCGTGAACTGCTCGCCCTGACCGGGGTCGGCAAGACGTACGGCTCCGTCCGCGCGCTCCAGGACGTCTCGCTGACGCTGCACGAGGGCGAGATCAGCTGCGTGCTCGGGGACAACGGCGCCGGCAAGTCCACCCTGATCAAGATCATCGCGGGGCTGCACCAGCACGACGAGGGCGGCTACACCATCGCCGGCGAGGAAGTCCGGCTCGGCTCGCCCCGCCAGGCCCTGGACCGCGGGATCGCCACCGTCTACCAGGACCTCGCGGTCGTCCCGCTGATGCCGGTCTGGCGCAACTTCTTCCTCGGCTCCGAGCGCGGCCGGCTCCGGATGGACACCGCCGGGATGCGCGCCACCACCCGCGAGGCGCTGCTGCGGATGGGCATCGACCTGCACGACGTGGACCAGCCGATCGGCACCCTCTCCGGTGGGCAGCGCCAGTGCGTCGCCATCGCCAGGGCCGTCCACTTCGGCGCCAAGGTGCTGATCCTGGACGAGCCGACGGCCGCGCTGGGCGTCAAGCAGTCCGGAGTGGTGCTGAAATACGTCACGGCGGCCCGCGAGGCGGGCCTCGGCGTCGTGCTGATCACCCACAACCCGCACCACGCCTATCTGGTGGGCGACCACTTCACCCTGCTCAAGCGGGGCAGGATGGCCGGTAGCCACCCGCGCGCGGAGACCACCCTCGAACAGCTCACCACCGAGATGGCCGGCGGGTCCGACCTCGCCGAACTCAGCCACGAGCTGGCCCGCACCGACCCGAAGGAGCGTCCGCAGCAGTGACCAGCCCCAACGCCGCCCCCAGGCAGGCGGTCCTGCCGACCCTGCTGGGCCTCGGCCCGCGCGCCGAGCGCCGCCGCCGTTCGCTGCCCGCGAGCATCCTGCGGCTGCCCACCATCGGGATCGACATCGGCGGCACCAAGGTGGTCGCCGGAGTGGTCGACGGCGAGGGCAGGGTGCTGGAGAAGCTGCGCACCGACACCCCCGACAAGAGCAAGAGCGCCAAGGTGGTCGAGGACGTCATCGTCGACCTGGTGCTGCGGCTCGCCGACCGCCACGACGTGCACGCCGTCGGCATCGGTGCGGCCGGCTGGGTCGACGCGGACCGCTCGCGGGTGCTCTTCGCCCCGCACCTGAACTGGCGCAACGAGCCGCTCCAGCAGGCCCTGAGCGAGCGGCTGCGGTTCCCGGTGATCGTCGAGAACGACGCCAACGCGGCCGCCTGGGCCGAGTGGCGCTTCGGTGCCGGGCGCGGCGAGGACCACATGGTGATGCTCACCCTGGGCACCGGGATCGGCGGCGCCGTCGTCCGGGACGGGTACGTGGACCGGGGCAAGTACGGGCTGGCCGGCGAGTTCGGCCACATGCAGGTCGTGCCCGGCGGGCACCGCTGCCCGTGCGGGAACCGGGGCTGCTGGGAGCAGTACTCCTCCGGCAACGCCCTCGTCCGGGACGCCCGGGAGCTGGTCGCGGAGGAGTCCCCGGTGGTCGAGCCGCTGCTCGCGCGGGCCGGCGGCACGGCGGCCGGGATCACCGGCCCGCTGGTCACCGAGGCCGCCCGGGAGGGTGACCCGGTCGCGACCGAACTGCTCTACGAGGTCGGCACCTGGCTCGGCGTCGGCATCGCCAACCTGGCCGCCGCGCTGGACCCCGGACGTTTCGTCATCGGCGGCGGTGTCTCCGAGGCGGGCGGCCTGCTGCTCGGCCCGGCCCGGGAGGCCTTCAAACGCACCCTCACCGGCCGGGGCTTCCGCCCGGAGGCCGTCATCGTGCACGCGGCTCTCGGCAACGAGGCCGGGCTGGTCGGCGCCGCCGACCTCGCGCGCCAGGTGGCGCGCCGGTTCCGCACCATCAAGCGCCACCGCGTCGAGCGCAGCGTCACGCCGTAGGGGCGTACCCGCCGGGCAGTGCACGGCCTGGCGGCCCGGGCGGCCGCCAGGCGCTCGTACGGGCTACCTGCCGGTGCGACGGCGGGCGGGTGTCTGCGGTGGTACGTCGGGTCTTCTTCTCTTGCGCTTACGTCTTCTCATGGCGCCTCCCCTCTCGTGTGCGAGCCATGACAATGATTACCAGGAGTGCCGTCGCACATGCAATGCGTAGTGAGTGTGGCGTGGGTAACTGGACGGCGGAATCCCGACGCCCTGTTGTCGGGTACACCTCCCCTGTGAAAGAACGGACCTGACATCGTCTCAGGAGGTCCCGTGAGAGCCCTGGCCCGCATCGCCCCGCCGCTCCTGCTCGCCACCGCGCTGGTCTGTGCCACCGTCGGGCCGGCGCAGGCGAGTGCGCCGCCGCCGCAGAAGGCGGCCGAGGCGGTGGGCCGGGGCGGGGCGGTCGCCAGCGTGGACGCGGACGCGACCGCCGCCGGGATCGAGGTGCTCCGGGGCGGCGGCAACGCCGTGGACGCGGCGGTCGCCACGGCCGCCGCGCTGGGTGTCACCGAGCCGTACTCGGCCGGAATCGGCGGCGGCGGCTACTTCGTGTACTACGACGCCGCGACCGGCCGGGTGTCCACCCTGGACGGCCGGGAGACGGCCTCCCGGACGGCCGACGAGTCGCTCTTCCTGGAGGACGGCAGGCCGCTGGCCTTCGCCGACGCCGTCACCAGCGGGCTGGCCGTCGGAGTCCCCGGTACGTCCGCCACCTGGGAGAAGGCCCTCCAGCTGTGGGGCAGCCGCCCGCTCGGCGAGGTGCTGAAGCCGGCCGAGCGGATCGCCGACGAGGGGTTCACCGTCGACCGGACGTTCCAGGACCAGACGGCCGGCAACGAGGCCCGGTTCAGGGACTTCCCGGAGACCAGCCGGCTCTTCCTGCCCGGGGGCAGGCTCCCCGAGGTCGGATCCACCCTGCGCAACCCCGATCTCGCCGCCACCTACCGGCAGCTGGGCCGGGAGGGCACGAAGGCGCTGTACCAGGGCCCGATCGGCGCCGACATCGTCCGTACGCTCCAGCAGCCGCCCGTCGACCCGGCGTCCGGGCGCGTCGCCCGGCCGGGCCGGGTGGACGCGGCCGACCTCGCGGCGTACCGAGTCGCCCGTCAGCAGCCGACCCACGTCGCCTACCGCGACTACGACGTGTACGGCATCGCGCCGTCCAGCTCCGGCGGCACCACCACCGGAGAGGCGCTCGGCATCCTGGAGGACACCGACCTCGCCGGGGCGGACGCGACGCAGTACTACCACCACTACCTGGAGGCGAGCCGGATCGCCTTCGCCGACCGCAACCGCTGGGTCGGCGACCCGCGCTTCTCCGACGTGCCCACCGGGCAGCTGCTGTCCCCGCGCTTCGCCGCCGCCCGGGCCTGCCTGATCAGCCCGGACCGCGCGCTCACCAGCCCGCTGGCCCCGGCCGACCCGCGCCGGCCGGCCGACTGCGCGAGCGAGGGCCCGGCCGGCACCGAGACCTACGAGGGGCCGAGCACCACCCACCTGACCGTCGCCGACAAGTGGGGCAACGTCGTCGCCTACACCCTGACGATCGAGCAGACCGGCGGCAGCGGCATCACGGTGCCCGGGCGGGGATTCCTGCTCAACAACGAACTGACGGACTTCTCGTTCACGCCCAACACGCCAGGGGTGCCCGACCCCAACCTCCCCGGGCCCGGCAAGCGGCCGCGTTCCTCGATCGCGCCGACCGTCGTGCTGCGCGACGGCGAGCCCGTCCTCGCGGCCGGCTCGCCCGGCGGTGCGACGATCATCACGACGGTGCTGCAGGTGCTGCTCGGCCGGCTCGACCGGGGCCTGACGCTGGAACAGGCGATCGCCGCGCCCCGGGCCAGCCAGCGCAACGGCGCAACCACCCAGGCGGAGCCGGCCTTCCTGGCGCTGCCCGAGCGGGCCCGGCTGGAGGCGCTCGGACAGGTCTTCGCGGCCACGCCCGAGATCGGCGCCGCGACCGGCGTGGAGCGGCTGCCGGACGGGCGCTGGGTGGCCGCGGCCGAACCCGTGCGGCGCGGCGGCGGCGCGGCGGCGGTGGTGCGGCCGTCCCGGTGATCCGGTCCGTTGTCGGTGCCGGACGGTAGATTCGGGGTGGGCGTCGGCAGCGGCGCCCACCCCGTCCGTACCCCGTCCGTACCCCGGTCCGGACGGCCCTCGTCCGCACCACCAGGGAAGGCCGCCCGCCGTGACCGTCCGCATCGCCACCTGGAACATCAACTCCGTCACCGCCAGGCTGCCCAAACTGCTGGAGTGGCTGGAGAGCGCCGAGCCCGACGTGCTCTGCCTCCAGGAGCTCAAGTGCTCCACCGAGGCCTTCCCGTACGAGGCCGTCAAGGAGCTCGGCTACGAGACCGCCGCCCACGGCACCGGCCGGTGGAACGGCGTCGCCGTGGTCTCCCGCCTGGGCCTCGACGACGTGGTGCGCGGCCTGCCCGAGCAGCCCGGCTTCCTCGCCGACGACGCCCTGCTGCCCGACGTCGAGCCGCGCGCGATCGCCGCGACCTGCGGCCCCGTCCGGGTCTGGTCCGTGTACGTGCCGAACGGCCGCGAGGTCGACCACGCCCACTACCGGTACAAGCTGGAGTGGCTGGAGACGCTGCGCCGGGCCGTCCTGGAGGACGCGGCGGGCGGGCGGCCGTTCGCCGTCCTCGGCGACTTCAACATCGCGCCCGCCGACGAGGACGTCTTCGACATCGCGGCCTTCGCCGGTCTGACCCACGTCACCCCGGCCGAGCGCGCCACCCTGACCGCCCTCCAGGAGGCCGGGCTGCAGGACGTGGTGCCGCGTCCGCTCAAGTACGACCGGCCCTACACCTACTGGGACTACCGCCAGCTGGCCTTCCCGAAGAACCGCGGGATGCGGATCGACCTGACGTACGGCAACAAGGCCTTCGCGGACGCGGTGACGGACAGCTACGTCGACCGCGAGGCCCGCAAGGGCAAGGGGACGTCCGACCACGCGCCGGTGGTCGTCGACCTCGACCTCTGAGCCGCCGGGCTCCGGCCCTGGTGGCGGAGCGTGACGGCCGTCCCCGAACGGTCGTATGCGGTGGCCGTCCCCGGGGGCGCTGCCTACGGTATGGGGTAACTGGGTGTAGTTGTCCGTTCACGTGGACACTCGCGTCCCCGACTGCGCCCGAGAATCCTGGAGGTTCCGGTATGCGCCCCACGCGTACGGCCGCCGCAGCTCTGACCGGTGCGACCCTGCTGATCGGCTTCGCGGCCCCGGCGGCGCTCGCCAAGGACGGTGACCGCGCATCGGTCAGCCCGTCCCAGGCTGCGCCGGGTCAGACCGTCACCGTCACCGTGTCCTGCGAGAAGAGCACCGCCAAGACCATCACCGCCGAATCCGCGGCCTTCGAGGGCGGCCCCGCCACCCTCACCCTGGGCTCGGACGGCCGGCACACGGGCTCGGCGAAGGTGGCGAACAAACCCGGCGGCGACGCCAAGGTCGACGGCAAGTGCCCGGACGGTGCCACGTTCTCCACCACGGTGACGGTGACCACGGTGACCGGCTCGACCCCGAGTCACAGTGCTGCGGCCACCCAGGCCGCCGGTGACTGGGCGTCCTCGGTGGCCGGGCACACCACCGGCCTGACCGAGGCGCCGCACGGCGCCGTGCAGACCGGCCTCGGCGGTTCGGTCGGCACCAACCCGGCCGAGCTGGCCGGCGGTGCGGCCCTGGTCGTCGGCGGGGTGGGCGGCTTCCTGCTGCTCCGCCGCCGGACGGGCTCGGGCTCGGCCTGAATCCTGGCCGTTGCGCGCGGAGCCCCCGGCCACGGCCGGGGGCTCCGAGTCGTCTCAGGCGGTCGGCGCGACCGCCGCGTCCTCGTCCGCCCGGCCCGCCTTCAGCAGGCCGCTCATCAGCAGGTACTGCGCGACCACGTACGTCGCCATGATCCAGAACTCGTGCCCGGGCAGCTCCCGCCAGTCCGCCAGCTGGGTGGCGATCAGGGTGTCCGAGAGCAGGAAGAGCGCGCCGCCGAGGCCGGTGCGCCACCCCAGCCGGGCGGAGGTGACGGCGGTGGAGGTCAGCAGCAGGCTGTAGACGGCGACCGGGATCCGCAGGTCGCCCAGCCCCGGCCAGAGCCGCCCGACCAGCACCGCCCAGGCCACCGCGTAGGCCGCCGCCACGACCGCCGTACGCCGCCGGTCGTCGAGCGCGCCGCGCTGCACGAACATCGTCACGTAGCAGACGTGCGCGGCCGCGAACGAGCCCATGCCGGCCAGGAAGGCGGTGTCCCCGCCGGCCTGCAGCAGGATGTCGCCGCCGGCGCTGAGCAGCAGGGCGGGGGCGAGCAGCTTCGGCGCCCGCGGGGCGGCGGTCAGGCTGTGCGCGGCGAGCAGCGGCATCAGGGCCGGCTTGGTGGCGTGCTGGAGCGCCGGGCTGTGGGCGAGGATCGCGCCCAGGTGCGCGGCCGAGGTGGCGGCGAAGCCGGTGAGCAGGCCGCGGGCGGCGCGCAGCCGTCCGCCGAGGGCGGCGCGGGTCGTGGTGCTGAGGCTCATGCGGCGGTGCCCTCCGGGCGGTCCTGGGGTCCCGGCTGCCAGCCCGGCCCCTTGGTGAGGTGGCGCAGGCGGTCGCGCCAGTTGTCGGCGGCGGCCCAGTCCCGGGCGATGGACGCGTACTCGTGGGTGGCCACCCGCAACGGGTTGAAGGTGTCCAGATCCTTCGTCAGGCCGTAGACCGGCCTGGTGGTCTCGGGGGCGAACGAGCGGAACAGCCGGTCCCAGACGATCAGGATGCCGCCGAAGTTGCGGTCCAGGTAGCCGCCCTGGGAGGCGTGGTGCACCCGGTGGTGGGACGGCGTGTTGAGGACGTACTCGACCGGCCGGGGCAGCCGGCCGATCCGCTCGGTGTGGATCCAGAACTGGTACACCAGGTTGGCGGAGGAGCAGAACGCGAGGGCGGCGGGGTGCACTCCGGCCAGGATCAGCGGGACGTAGAACACCCAGCTGGTGGCGCTCGTCCAGGGCTGGCGCAGCGCCGTCGAGAGGTTGTAGTGCTTGCTGGAGTGGTGCACCACGTGGCAGGCCCAGAGGATCCGGACCACGTGGTGGCCGCGGTGCGACCAGTAGTAGAAGAAGTCCTGCGCCAGCAGCATCAGCGGCACCGTCCACCACAGGACGGGCACCCGAAGCGGAGTCAGTTCGTACAGCGCCGCGTAGATCGCGACGACCGGGATCTTCCACAGCGCGTCGAAGACCAGGCTGCCGAGGCCCATGGTGAGGCTGGTCGTGGTGTCCTTGCGGCTGTAGCCCTGTTCGTCCTCGTCCGGATGGAACCGGAACGAGGCGATCTCCAGGACGGTGAGCAGCACGAAGGCGGGTATCGACCACAGCACCACGTCGGGCAGGTTCGGCATGTCCGGCACCATAAGCGACGGCGGGCACCCGGCGGAAGAGGTTGTTACCGACGCGTAGATTCCGGTCCGGCGGCCGGGCGCGGGCCGGACAATTCGCCGTGTCGGCCGGTTGCTGCCACCGGGTGCCGTGCCCACCGACTAATCTGGTCGACGACATGGATCAGCAGGAGTACGCGGCCGGCACCGTACGGGTGCCAGGCGGCACGTCGGACGGGCGCACGGGCGGGGCGGGGCGGGGCGCCACCGACGCCTGTGTCGCCGTGCGCGGGGGCCGCCCGGGGGCCGCCCCGGCCGGCCGGTCCACGGGTGCGGCGCCGCTGTCGCGGCAGGAGCCGGCCGGGCTCGACGCGACCCCCGACCCCGGACTGCTGCGCCTCGCCGGCTGGTTCGCCGCCGCCGGGGACGAGGGTGCCCACGACCTCTTCGCCGCCGCCTTCGGCCTCTACGGCGCCCGGCACTTCGGCGCCCGGCACACCGCCGGTGCCACCGGACCGGACGGCTGCGAGGACGTCAGCTGGTGGCACGGGCCGAGCGTGCACGCCCCCGCCGCCCCGGCCGGCCGCGAGGCCCGGCCGCTGCCCGGCCTGCGCCGCGCCCGGCGGACGGGCGAGGCCGCGGCGCCGGACACCGCGGCGGGCGGCAGGCGCGGCAGGCACCGCCGGCCCGAGCCCGCCGGCGCCCCCGCGGCCCCGCAGGAGAGCCCGGCCGCCGCCGAACGCCGGATCGCCGCCCGGCTGCTGCTCGCCCACCCGCTGGTCACCGCCGCCGGCCCGCACGGTGACGGCTTCCCGCTGATCCGCCGTCACCGCGACTGGCTGACGGAACGATTTGCCGCGCTCCTCGGCTACCGGCTGGTGGTCGGCCCCTGGCACGCCCGCCTCTGCAAGGCGGGCCTCGGGCCCGGCGGCGACCGCCGGCTGGAGCGGCCCGGCACCGGCACGCCGTTCACGCCGGGGGAGTACGCCCAGCTCGCCGTCGTGCTGTCCGTCCTGGTCGACGCCCCCGAGCAGCTCCCGCTCGGGCAGCTGGTCGCGGCCGTCCGCGCGGCCGCCCCGGTGCCCGCCGGCCACCCCGAGGCCGACCTCGCCGCCGCACTGGCCGTCTTGACCGAATGGCAGGTGCTCAGCGCCACCGGCAGCGGTCTGGACACCCTGGACCCGACCGCGCTCCTCACCGTCGACCGCGAGCTGGCCCGGGCGGTGCCGGCCGGTCCGCCCGCCCTCGCCGCCTGCGCCGAGGACCTCGTCCGCCGGGCCGCCGACGCCCTGCCTGGTACGGTCGTCCGCCGCCGGCTCGCCGAGACCCCCGTCGTGCTGCTCGACGACCTCACCCCGGAGCAGCGGTCCTGGCTGCTGGAGCACCGGCACGCCGAGGCGGAGACCTTCGCCGGGTTCCTCGGCCTGGACGCCGAAATCCGCACCGAGGGCGTCGCCCTGCTCGACCCGGCCGACGAACTCACCGACCTCGTGCCGGCCGGCGCCGGCACCCTCGCCCGGGCGGCACTGCTGCTGGTGGAGCACCTCGTCGAGGAACTGCGCCCGCTGCCCGGCGAGCCCGCCGCCGGGGCCGTGCCGATACCCGACGCGCTGATAGACGGGGCCCTCGGCGACATCGCCGACGAGTACGGCCTGCGGGCCGGCTGGCGCCGGGACTACCTCGCCGACCGGACGGCGCTGCGCCGCGACGCCCTCGACCTGCTCGCCCGGATGGGCCTGATCAGCCGTACGCCGCGCGGCACCTACCCGCCCGGCTGGCTGTTGCGCGCCCCCGCCGCCCGCTACGCCCCCGAGGCCGAGCTGCTGCCCGCGCCGGGCACCGGCCGGCACTCCCGACCGGACCGCGACGGGGGCCCGGGCCGGGCCGAGGCGCCGGAGCGTACCGACCGCCCGCACCGCCAGGGCCACGGCGAACCGCTGATCCCGGCCCCGTCCCGGAGCCGGTCCGAGCGCCAGCAGGGCCTGCCGGCCTGAACCGCCCGCACCTGCCGCGCCGCCGGCCCGCTCCCGTTCAGCGTGCGGCGGTGGCCGTCGCGACCGAGTCGCTCCGCACGGTCTCGACGGTGGCGCCGACGCCGAACGTGCCGAGCGCCACCGAGGCGGCGACGGCGGCGCAGGCGAGGAAGCGGCGGTGGCGCTTGGGGAGCGGGAAGCGCTGGTCCTGGGTGGCGGGCGGAGGCTGGGTGTTCATGCCACAGAGCATTCCAGCGAGGTGTTAAACGATGACTACACGTGAGTGAATCCTGAGCGGGGGCCGGACGTCGGTCTGTCGGCGCGCGGTCACCCGGACGGCGGCTTCCGCTCGACCCGGGTCCGTGCGGGCCCCCGAGCGGCCGGCTGCTCGCCGTCGACGTCCCGGCGGCCGGTGCCAAATGCGTACAAGTCGCCCCGGCCCCGGCCCGGTCGCCGGTGCGGCAGGCGGCGGGCCGAGCAGGATCGGGTAGTGTTGCCGACCTCAGCGGCGCCGTGGCACCACAGGCGGCCGCTGACCACGACAGTGCAGAAGATGGAACTGACCGAGGAGGTGGGACCGATCACCGCTGCATCAGGGCGGGCGTTCCCCTTCCGCGGCCACACGGCCCGACCGGCGTAGCCGACCGCGGGATCGCCCGGAGGCGTTCCGAAAGGCTCTTCCATGTCGGCTTCACCGTTGTTCCCCCCGTACTCCGCCATCGTCACCACCCTCCGCGCCGCCGGCTGTGTCTTCGCCGAGGACGAGGCGCGACTGCTCACCGCCGCCGCCGGCACCCCGGCCGGACTGCTCGCCATGGTCGAGCGCCGGGTCGCCGGGCTCCCGCTCGAACACGTCATCGGCTGGGCCGAGTTCTGCGGCCTGCGGATCGAGGTGGACCCGGGCGTCTTCGTCCCCCGCCGCCGGACCGAGTTCCTGGTCGAGCAGGCGGCCGCCGTCGCCCCGCCCGGGGCCGTCCTCGTCGACCTGTGCTGCGGCTCCGGCGCGCTCGGCGCCGCGCTGGCCGCCGCGCTCACCGGGGCCGGCGGGCACGCCGGGCTGTACGCCGCCGACATCGACCCGGCCGCCGTGCGCTGCGCCCGGCGCAACGTCACCGCGGCCGGCGGGCGGGTGTACGAGGGCGACCTCTTCGAGCCGCTGCCCGCGACGCTGCACGGCCGGGTCGACGTGCTGCTCGCCAACGTGCCCTACGTACCGACCGAGGAGGTCGAGCTGCTCCCCGCCGAGGCCCGCCTGCACGAGGCCCGGGTGGCGCTCGACGGCGGCGCGGACGGGCTGGACGTGCTGCGCAGGGTGGCGGCCGGGGCGCCGCACTGGCTGGCGCCCGGCGGCCACCTGCTGTTCGAGACGAGCGAGCGGCAGGTGCCGCAGGCCGTGGACACGGTGACCCGCAGCGGGCTGGCCGTGCGGGTCGCCGAGTGCGAGGAGCGCTACGCCACCGTCGTGGTCGCCACCCGGCCGGGCTGACCGGCGCGGGCAGGGCCCGGCGGCCGGCCGCTCACGCCGTGTCGTACGGCGTGAGCACCAGCCGCACCACGTCCTCCAGCCGCCGCCGGGCGTCCCCCAGGGTCGTCCGGCCGGTCACCCAGGCCGTCAGCTCGCCCTGCCAGGCGTGGCCCACGATGTGCCGGACCAGCTCGCTCGCGGCCGTCGGCACCTGCGCCATCACCTCCTGGAGCGCGGTGCTGTCGGCGCGCGCCATGCCCTGCAGGGCCTCGCTGGCGAACGGATCGGTGGAGGCCGCGACGGCCACCCGCAGTCTGGCCAGCTGCGGTTGCCGCTGGTAGGCCCGCATGCCGTTCCGGACGAAACGCACCACCCGGTCCGTCGTCCCGAGGCCGCCGCGCGGCCCGCGCAGCTCCGCCACCAGGTCGGCGAGCAGCAGCCGGTGCCACTCCGCGATCGCGGCGGCGAGCAGGTGGTCCTTGGAGGAGAAGTAGCGGTACGCCGTCCCGAGGGCGACACCGGAGCGCTCGCAGACCTGCTTCATCTGCAGCCGCTCGACGCCGATCTCGTTCACGAGGGCGAGCGCGGCCGCGATGAGGTTCTCGCGGCGTTCGATCTGACGCGGAGACATCGCCTCCACCGGCCTTGGTGACAGGTCAACCTTGGTCACCCGCACCATGATAGGGCCCAGCGCGTTGCCGGAGTATGACGCGTGGGGTCTCCGTCCGGCCCGGCCGGCGGCCTCAGCGCCCTGCGGGTGGCGGCGCGGTGTCCGGGCGGCCGCGGCGGTGGAACGTGCCGCGGTAGGCGCTCGGCGGGACGCCGACGTGGCGCTTGAAGAGGACGCGCAGGTTGGCCGGGGTGCCGAGGCCGGACAACCGGGCCACCTGCTCCATGGGCAGGTCTGAGGCCTCCAGCAGTTCGCGGGCGCGGTCGATCCGGGCGTCGAGCAGCCACTGCATCGGCGGCAGTCCGCTCTCCTCGTGGAAGCGGCGGATCAGCGTGCGCCGGGACAGGCAGGCCCGGCGCGCCAACTGGTCGACGCCGATCGGCTCGTCGAGGTGGCCGAGCGCCCACGCGCGCAGCTCGTCGAGAGTGCCGGTGCGCCCGGGCAGGGCGGGGCGGTCGATGTACTGGGCCTGGCCGCCGGTGCGGTGCGGGGCCGCCACCAGGGCCCGTGCGCGCTGGTTCGCGGCCACCGCCCCGAGGTCGCCGCGGATGATGTGCAGGCACAGGTCGATCCCGGCGGCGACCCCGGCCGAGGTCAGGACGCTGCCCTCGTCGACGAAGAGCACGTGCGGCTCCACCGTCACCGCCGGGTGGTCGCGGGCCAGGGCGGCGGTGTGCTGCCAGTGGGTGGTGGCGCGCCGGCCGTCCAGTAGGCCCGCGGCGGCGAGCACGAAGGCGCCGGTACAGATGGAGACCATCCGGGCACCGCCGGCGGCGGCCGCGGCCAGGGCGTCGCGGACGGTGCCCGAGGGCGCCCCGGGCCGGGCCTGGCCGGGCACGACGACGGTGTCGGCCCGCGCCAGGGCGTCGAGGCCGTGCTCGACGAGCAGCGCGGGGGAGCCCTCGACCGGCACCGGCCCGGGCGTCTCGGTGCACACCGTCACCGTGTACGGGCCGCCCTCCCAGTTGCCGAACGCATGGACCGGGATGCCGAAGTCCAGTGCCAGGACGCCGGGCAGGGCGAGCACGACCACGTGGTGCGGGCGGCGGAGGAGGGGCATGGCACGATCCTATCGACATGTGGCGATCGTGCCGGTGCCCGGCCGGACCCCCGCTGCCTACGGTGGGGCCCATGCATCCGATCCCCGCTCTCCCCACCGGCGCACTGGCCGTCAGCACGATCGAGTACGTGCGCTCCTGCGTCACCGAGCCGGTGGCCAACCACAGTTTCCGCAGCTACCTGTTCGCGGTGCTGCTCGCCGAGCACGAGGGGCTGCTGCCGACCGCGGACTACGACCCCGAACTGCTGTTCTTCGCCTGCGTGCTGCACGATCTCGGCACCTCGCCGAAGGCCGGCGGCGCGCAGCGCTTCGAGGTGGACGGCGCGGACCTCGCGGCCGGGTTCCTGACCGGCCACGGAGTCGCCGCGAGCGGCGTGGACCTGGTCTGGGAGGCGATCGCCCTGCACTCCTCGGCGGGCATCGCCGAGCGCCGGGGCCCGCTGGCCTACCTCACCCGCAGGGGCGTCGGCCTCGACTTCGGCGGCGGCGAGTTCATCTCCGACGCCCAGGGGCAGGCGATCCACGCCCGCCACCCCCGCCTGCGGATGGTCACCTCGCTGGTGGAGGAGATCGTCCGCCATGCGGCGCGCGGCCCGCAGAACGCGCCCCGCTTCACCATCGCCGGCGAACTCGTCCGCGAGCGGGGCCCCGAGGGGCGCCCCACCGAGCTGGAGCTGGCCGCGCCGGCCTCCCGCTGGGGCGTGTAGCGGCCCGCCGGGGCGTCACCGGCGCGAGGTCACTGCCCCGTCCGGCGGTCCCGGATCAGGGCCTCCTGGACCGCCGAGGCGACCAGGTGGCCCTCGCGGTTGTAGAACTCGCCGTGGGCCAGCCCCCGGCCGTCGGCGGCCGACGGGCTGCGCTGGGCGAACAGCAGCCACTCGTCGGCGCGGAACGGCCGGTGGAACCACATCGCGTGGTCCAGCGAGGCGATGATCACGGTCGGCGGCTCGGTGCGCCGGAACCGGGGCAGTTGCAGGTGCAGGGTCGCGGTCGAGGCCAGCGTGAGGTCCGACAGGTAGGTGAGCGCGCAGACCTGGAGCAGCTGATCGTCCTGCGGCAGCGGTGTGCCCGCCCGCAGCCAGACGAACTGCTGCGGCACGCCCGGGATCCCGGCCGGCATCCCGGGTGCGTCGGCGGGCACGAAGCGCAGGTCCAGGGTGCGGAAGCCGTCCGGCCGGGTGTACTCCTCCGGGTCCGTCCGCTCCCGGATCGGGAACGGGTCCGGCAGGCCCTCGGGCCCGGGCACCGGCGGCATCGTGCGCTGGCGGCTCTCCGCCGCCTCCGGCCGCTTGAACGACGCGGAGAGCGTGAAGATCGCCTCGTCCCGCTGGAGCGCCGTCACCCGCCGGGTGGCGTACGACAGGCCGTCACGGACCCGGTCCACCTCGTAGGTGATCTCCCGGGTCGGGTCGCCGGGCCGCAGGAAGTAGCTGTGCAGCGAGTGCACCGCCCGGCCCCGGTCGATGGTGCGGCCGGCGGCCGTCAGCGCCTGCGCGGCGACCTGGCCGCCGAAGGCGCGCATCGGTGCGCCGGCATGGCACCAGCCACGGAACAGGTTCTTGTCCAGCTCTTCGATCCGCAGCAGGTCGGCGAACGGACCGGTGCCGCCGGGGCCCTGCGGGCGCTGCTCAGTGGGGTCGCTCACCCGTTCATAGTGGCAGAAGCGGTGCCCCGAGCGGTGTGACCTGGGTTACTCGCGAGTATCGGAATGCAGTGGAACGCGTTCTAATCCGACGGACTGTCAGTGCCCGCCCCTAGCGTTCCCTCCATGACGCAAGCCGTACAGGCGTACGCCTACCTCCGCCCGTCCGCCGTCCACGAGGACGCCGCCGGCCGCCGCCTCGCCCTGGAGACCTCCGGCGGCGCCACCCCCTCGGGGGCGGCCGCCAACCCGCGCTTCTTCAGCGGCTTCCTCACCACCCCGGCCCCGGCCGCCGCCGCACTGCTGGCCGTCGCCGACGTCGCGGCCGCCCGCTACTACCAGCCGCTGCTGCGCGCCTCGCTCGACCCGGTGGTCACCGCCAACGGCGACCGGCTGCGCTTCGAGTCCTTCTCCGGCTGCTGCGGCGTCTACGCCCGCCTGGACGTCCTCGCCGACGGCCTGGACGGCGACGACATCGGCCACGGCACCACCAACGTCGACGTCAACAACCCGCTGCGCGAATCGCTCGGCCGGATCGGCGCCGCCGACCCGCTGCACCTCGCCGTCGGGCCCGACGCGCTGGAGGTCACCACGCTGGACGGCCCCGTCGTCGAGAAGAAGGTCCCGCTGCCGGACCGCTGGCTGCGCGGCTTCGCCGAGACCCAGGTCATCGCCGCCGGCTTCGACCTGCGCGCCGAACTCCCCGCCGCCGAGGCCGTCCGCTTCCTGCGCTCGCTGCCCCGCGGCGGCGGCCGCTCCGCCGCCCGCGGCGCCCAGTGGGTGGTGCCCGCCGGCTCCACGCTGCGCCCGACCACCCGGCCCGTCCCCGGCGCCGTCTGCCTGCCCGGGCCCGAGCGGCTGATCGCCCTCCAGCGGGTGCTGCGGCACGCCGTCGCCCTGCGGGTCTACGGGCCGGCCGCCGCCGACGGGCCCGCCGCCTCCGCCTGGGAGGTCGTGCTCCCCGGCATGCGCCTCACCCTGACCCTCTCGCCGGACGCCTCGCGCGGCTTCTCCGGCGAGGGCGGCGTGCTCGGCGCGCTGGCCGGCGCCGCGGTCGAGCAGGACGCCGAACTGGTGGCCGTGCTGCTCGCCTGGGAGCCCCGGATCGAGGTGGCCGACCTCGCCGAGCAGGCCGGGCTGAGCCCCGAGCGGGTGCGCGCCGCGCTCACCCGGCTCGGCACCGCCGGGCAGATCGGCTACGACACCGCCGAGGCCGCCTACTTCCACCGCCAGCTCCCGTACGACGCGGGCCGCGCCGAGGCCCACAACCCCCGGCTGCGGGCCGCGCACGCGCTCGTCGCGGCGGGCGCCGTCCGCCTGGAGGAGGGCGGGCCGCTCGCCACCGTCACGGTCGACGAGCACATCCAGCGGGTCCGGACGGACGAGGCGGGGCGGTCCAGCTGCACCTGCCTCTGGTGGGCCAAGTACCGGGGCGGGCGCGGGCCGTGCAAACACGTGCTCGCCGTCGGCCTGGTCCGCGCGGCGGCCACGGAGGCGGCCCGATGAGCCCGGGGGAGCTGCTGCGGCAGCGGATCGCCGCCCGCGACACCCGGACGGCCGAGGAGCGCCTGCTCGCAGCCGTCCACGGCGGGGTGAGCACCGGGATCCCCGCGTTGCTGGCCGAGCTCACCCCGGCGCAGCGGCGGGCCCTCCTGCCCACCCTGAAGGAGATCCGCAAGCAGCTGCGCGGCGACTGGTCGCCGGGGGCCCGGGAGAGCGCCGAGGCGCTGCTGGTGGCCGGCGCGGGCTGCCACAGCTCGCCGGTGGCCGCCGCCGGCTGGATCGGCGCGCGCGACCTCTCCAGCTGGACGGGCATGAACCACCCGCCGCTGCTGCGGGTCATCGAGCGGCAGCCGGCCGAGTGGCAGGCCGCCGTGGCGGCCCGGCTGGCCGAGCGCCGCGCCTCGGCCTGGCACTGGACGGACTACCCCGTGATCGAACGGATCGTCCTCGACAGCGGCTGCCCCGTGCCCACCTCCGACGGATTCGTCGAGGGCTGGCTGCAGCACCGCACCCGGGGCGCCGACGGCTCGCAGCGCCCGGGCTCCCTGCTGGACGTGCTGCGCACCGACACCCTGCTGCCCGTCATGCTGCCCAGGCTCTTCGAACTCGCCGACGTCGGCTACCAGCTGACCGCCCATCCGGGCCGGAGCAGCGAGGACACCTGGCCCGGCGCACTGGTCGCGCTGGCCGGGGCCGGCCTGATCGACCGCGCCGAGCTGCACGGCCACTGCCTGGCCAGGCTGCTGCGCGGCGGCAAGCCGGCCGACCAACGGGCCTTCCTCGCCATGCTCCAGGCCTTCGGTCTCACCCCCGAGGAGTACGCCGGCCACGCCCGCACCCTGCTGGCCCTGCTCGACGGCCTGTCCCCGGTCGCCGAGTACGCCCAGCAGGTGCTCGCCGGGCTGGACGAGGCCGGCCTGGTGGAGCCCGAGCTGCTCGGTGAGGCCAGTGAGACCGTCCTCTTCCGGACGGAGAAGAAGCTGGTCCGCGCCCAGCTCGGCTGGCTGGCCGCCGCCGCCAGGCGCGAGCCGGCCCGCTCCGGGCCGGTCGTGCTGGCCGCCGCCGTGGCCTTCGGACACCCGGACGCGGCGCTCCAGGAGCGGGCACTGAACGTGGTCGCCCGCCACCTGCGGGCCGCCGGCGAGGCCGTGCTGCCCGAGCTGCGGGAGGCCGCCGGGGTGCTCGACCCCGCGCACCACCGGCGGGCCGCGGAGCTGTTCGGCCTGACCGTGGTTCAGCCGGACGAGGCCCCGGCCGACCTGCTGCCGCCGGTGCCGCGGCCCCGCCCGCTCGCGCCGCCGATCGCGACCCCGGCCGAGGTGGCCGAGGAGCTCGGCGCCGTCCTCGCGGGCAACGCCGACCCGGCGGCCTTCGAACGGACGCTGGACGGGCTCGTCCGGCACGCCCACCTGGACCGCCGGGCCCTGGCCGAGGCGCTGGCACCCGTCCTGCGGATCAACCCGTGGCACGAAGGCGCTCGCTGGGCCGACTGCCGGCCGCAGGACGTCCTGTACGTGGCCGCGGCCGTCGCCGGGCTGGTGGCGCCGGAGCGGCTCTGGAACTCGCTGCGCGGCAGGGCGCGGTCCCCCCTGCGCGGCGACCGCAACTCGCCGTTCGGGACGGCGCTGGCGGCGCGGCTGGAGGAGGCCGCCTGGCAGGTCACGACCACCCGGCCGCCGATGCTGCTGGCCGTACCGACGGACACGACCGGTGCGATCGACGCGGCCGAGCTGGTGGGCCGGCTGGCGGCGTGCGAGGCGGTCGGCACCGCTCCCGGTGCGGCCGACCTGTCCTGCGCGCTGCTGCGCGTCACGCCGACCGGGGAGGCCGCCACCCTGGCGGCGGCCGGGCGGCTCACCTCCCCGGCCGGGCAGCGGCTGGCCGGCTGGCTGCGGGCCGGCGGGCTGCCCGGGCAGCCGTCCGAGCGGGTCCGGTTCGCACCGGGCAAGGGCGGCGAGCCGGAGCACCGCTACTACGAGCGGTGGTGGGAGCAGCTCGTGCGCTTCACCGTGGCCCAGCCCGGCCCCGGCGCGCAGGTGCCCGAGGGCCTCACGCCGGAGTGCCTGGCCCTGTTCGAGGCCACCTCGCCCAGCCCGGCCCGCGCCAGGCAGCAGGCCGAGTGGAGCTGGCGGGCCACCCCGCACTGGATCGCCGCGCTGCCGCAGCACCGCGAGGAGGTGGCGGCCCGGCTGCTGGACTGCTTCGCGGGCGCCGCCGACCGCGACGAGCAGGGCACCCCGCAACTGCTCCCGTACCTCGCCGAGGCCGGCGGCCCGGCCGGGCTCGCCCTCCACCTCGCCGTCGGCTACGGGCTGGGCGCCCGCTTCCCGGAGGACCGCGCGGCGGCGGTGGACGCGCTGCTGGTGCTCGCCGCGCGCGGAGACCTGGACGGCGCGCTGCTCGGCCGCGAGCTGGCGGAGCTGGTCCGGGTCGGCGCGGTGAAGACCAACCGGCTGGCCGAGGCGCTGCGCGGCGCCGCCGACACCGGCGCGTACGGGACGCTCTGGTCGGTGCTGGCCGCAGCGCTGCCCGGCCTGCTGGCGGGTGAGGCGGCCCGGGGGAGCGGCGAGCTGCTGGTGATCGCGGCCGACTGTGCGCGGCGCAGTACGGCCCGCGGGGCGATCGCGGAGGTGACGGCGGTGGCCGGGCGGGGCGGGTCGAGCCGGCTGGTGAAGGAGGCGCGCGCCCTGCGGGAGGTGCTGGGGGACTGACCACGCGCCGCGGCTGGTTGAGGAACGATCGTTCTTGACTGATCGTTCCTTAACCCGTACCGTCTGGCGCATGGGAAGACCACGCGCCTTCGACGAGGACCAGGCCGTCCAGGCGGCAGCCAGGCTGTTCGCCACCCGGGGTTACGAAGGCACCTCGGTGGACGACCTGGTCACCGGCCTCGGCGTGCACCGCGGCAGCCTCTACAAGGTGTTCGGCAGCAAGCGCGGCCTCTACCTCACCGCGCTGCGCCGGCACCTCGACCACGAGGTCCTGCCGCTCGCCGCGGCCGTCGCCGCCGCCCCCGGCCTGGCCGGCGCGCTGGCCCAGGCCGTCGCCGGGTACGACGGCGGGGAGGCGGCCGGGCTGCTGATGCTCTCCGCCGCCGAGCAGGCCGCCGAGGATCCCGAGGTCGCGGCCCTGGTCGGCGAAGGCCTCGCCGCGTTGGACGCGGCGCTCACCCGGGCCCTCGTCGCGGGCGGCGGCGAGCCGGGGGAGGCGACCGACGCCCTGGCGGCCGTCCTCGGCGCGACCGTCCTCGGGCTGCGCCTGCGCGGCCGGGCGGCCGGCGCGCCGCCGCCGGCCGGAGCCGTCCTCGCGTTCGCCGCCCAGCTCACCGTCAGCCACCCGCCCCAGCAGTAGAGGAGAACCCCATGGCCCGCGTCAGCATCAGCGGCGGCACCCTGGTCGTCGAGATGGAGGGGCTGCACAAGGCCTGGGCGATGAGGAGCCGGATCGAGATCCCGCTCGCCAACGTCCGGGGAGCCACCCTGGACCCGGGCATCGTGCACGGCTCGAAGGGCATCAAGCGGCTGGGCACCCACATGCCCGGGGTGATCACCGCGGGCTCGTTCCAGCACGACGGCGACCGGATCTTCTGGGACGTCAGGAACCCGGCCGGGGCGGTGGTCATCGAGCTCGCCGACGAGGACTTCACCCGGCTGGTGATCGAGGTCGCCGACCCGCGCGCGGTGGTCCGGCTGATCGAGCAGGCCGCGCGCCCGGTCTGACCGCCCGGGGGCGTCCTGCCGCGGCCGGCCCCCGTCGGAGTACGACGGGGGCCGGCCGTGTGTGCGTCAGACCGTGACGCCGTCGCCCTCGGCGGCCGCCACCTGCGGCCGGGCCGGTGCGTCCGGTACGGCCAGGGAGTCGGGGACGAGCAGCTCCTCGCCGGAGGGCATCGGGGCGACGGCCCGCCACCACAGCGTCAGCGCGGGCGGATCCGCCGGTTCGAACGGTTTGCCGGGGCGCGGCACCGCCAGCGTCGCGCCGAGCGCCTGCGCGGCGGTGACGGTCCGCTCGGGCGGCTCCTCCCACGGGTGCGGGGCGAGGTTGAAGGTGCACCAGTGGATCGGCAGCATCACCTCGCCGCCGAGGTCGAGGTGTGCGCGCACGCCCTCCTCGGGGGTCATGTGCACCTCGGGCCAGAAGTCGCTGTACGCGCCGACCTGCATCATCGTCGCGTCGAACGGGCCGAGCCGGCGGCCGATCTCGGCGAAGCCGGGGAAGTAGCCGGTGTCGCCGCTGTGGAAGACCCGGTTCTCGGGGCCGGCTACCACCCAGGACGCCCAGAGGAACAGCGGGCTGGTGCGCGGGCCGCGGCTGCAGTAGTGCCGGGCGGGGGTGGCGGTCAGTGTCAGTCCGGCGACCTCGGCCGACTCCCACCAGTCCAGTTCGACGATCCGGCCGGCCGGCACCCCCCAGTGCTCCAGGTGCGCGCCGACGCCGAGCGGCACCGCGAACACCGCGCCGCTCCCGGTGAGCGCGCGGACGGTCGCCATGTCCAGGTGGTCGTAGTGGTCGTGCGAGATCACCACCACGTCCACGGGGCCGAGTTCGCCGAGCGGGATCGGCACCGGGTGCAGCCGCTTGGGCCCCGTCCAGCCGAACGGCGAGCAGCGCTCCCCCCAGACCGGGTCGAACAGCACCCGGCGCCCGTCCAGTTCGGCGAGCACGGTGGCGTGGCCGAGCCAGGTCAGCCGCAGGCCGGACGCGGGCGGCTCGGCGAGCTCGACCGGCAGCAGCCGGTGCAGCGGGACGGCGGCGGCGGGCACCCGGCGGGCCCGGTCGGAGGTCAGCTGGGCGCGGGTGATCTCCAGCGGCGTGCGCTCGTAGACCAGCCGGCGGGTCGGCACCGGGTTGCGGAACGCACCGTCGGCGAACTGCGGCGAGCGGTGGACGCGGGCCAGCCGCTCACCGCGGGGGTCGGCGCCGAAGGCGTCCGTCCGGATCTGCTGCCAGGCGCTGCGCGGCAGGCCGGTCAGCCGCCGGGAAGAGGAGAACTGCGAGGTCAGACCGGTGGTACGGGAGTACCAGGGGACGGAGCTGGGCACGGTACCTCCAGGGACGGGAGCATCCGGGCCGCGCGGGCCGGGTGGCCTCGTACGGCCGTCGTACGAGCGACTACCCAGCGGGTGCGGTACGGATACCGGCATGCCGACGCGCGTGCGGCAGCGACCGGGAGCCGCTGCCGTACGACAACCATCTGGTCGGACGATACCGGCCGGTGGGCACCGGGACCCGGTGGAAGGATCCGCGGCACGCCGTTCGGCCTATCCGGCGTTCGGACCCGCCGCTACCGGGCCGGCCGCCGTCAGAGGTAGAAGCGGGTGATCGTCTCGGCGACGCAGTGCGGCTTCGCACTCTCCTCGCTCAGGATCGTGAACCGCACGACCGCCTGCACGCCGCCCTGCACCTCGGTCGCCGACACCAGCTCGGCCGTCGCCCGGACGGCTGTGCCCACCGGCACCGGGGCGGGGAAGCGGACCTTGTCGGAGCCGTAGTTCAGCGCCATCCGGACGCCCTCGACGCCGTAGCACTCCTTCGCCAGGACCGGGATCAGCGAGAGCGTGAGGTAGCCGTGCGCGATGGTCGAACCGAACGGGCTCTCCTTGGCGCGGGCCGGGTCGACGTGGATCCACTGGTGGTCGCCGGTGGCCTCGGCGAAGAGGTCCACCTGGGCCTGCTCGATGGTGTGCCACTCACTGGTACCCAGTTCGGTGCCGACGGCCGCGGTCAGGTCGGCGAGGGAGGCGAAGGTCGTCAAGGTGCGCTCCTGGGGGTGGTGAGGCCCGCGCGCAGCGCGGTCCGGGGATGCCACCGCAGCGTATTCCTACTCGCCGGTCACATGTAAGGGGCGCTTCCGGCGGCGGGCGTGGCGCTGCCCGACGGCTGCAGCCGCCGGCCGCTGACCAGCTCCGGCGTCATCGTCACGAACATCGGCTCGGCCTCGCCCAGCCACGGCCGGGGGCCGGTGCGCAGCAGCCGCTCGTGCAGCGCCGGATCGTTCACCACGTGGGCCCGCCCGTGGACCAGGACGTTCCAGCCCGT
Source organism: Kitasatospora sp. NPDC057223 (assembly GCF_042669755.1). NCBI lineage: Bacteria > Bacillati > Actinomycetota > Actinomycetes > Kitasatosporales > Streptomycetaceae > Kitasatospora > Kitasatospora sp. NPDC057223. The sequence goes on from NZ_JBHUWW010000004.1 coordinate 141,417, forward strand.
CCGGGTGGCGGCGTCCGAGTGGTCGGCCTGGAAGGCGGCCACGTTGTCGTCCAGCGCGCGGCAGACCGCCGGGCCGCGGCGCAGGGCCAGTACCAGCCGCCCGTTGGCCGCGACCTCGAACGCCACCGGCAGCACGGCCGGCAGCGCGTGCTCGGTGTACACCACACGCCCGACGGGCACGGTGGCGAGCAGGCGCAGGCAGTCGGCCTCGCTCAGGTACTCCACCTGGTTGTCACGGTCCATGGGTCGATGGTGCCCCCGCGCGGCGCCGTCCCCTAGGGCCCATGGTCCCTGACCTGGCGGAACGAAGACCTTTCCGCCGGCGCCCGGCAGGCCGGCCCCGGCGCCCCGCGCGGCGGGTTCGGACAGCCGTCCGCCGGGCGGCCCGCGCGGCGGTAGCTTTGCGGCGGTACGGGGCAGAACCGTACGCGGTACGGCGCAGCGGCCCCTGGCACGGCGGGGCCGGCAAGGAGGGGGTGGGCGGATGGTCAGCGGAGTCGATCTGGTCGTGATCGGGGCGGACGGCGGGCCGGAGCGGAGCTACGGCGGCTCGGCGCGGGCCGCGGACGGGGCGCGGCTGCTCGCCGACGTGCTGCCCGGGATGTGCTTCGACGCGGGCGCGGCCGGCTGCCGGGTCACCCTGGTGGATCCGGCGGCCGACGCCAACCGGATGCTGACCGAGCTGCGCGGGGCGGCGCAGCGCGAGGGCCGGTGGCTGGTGGTCTGCCTGATCGGCCAGCTGGTCGCCGACCCCAAGGGACGCCGGCTGGCCCTGGTCACCGGCGGCAGCACCCCCGACAACGCGTACCGGCGCGGACTGGCCTGGGACTGGGTGGTCAGCGCGATGGTGCACGGCTCCCAGGAGGAGACCCTGCTGCTCGTCGACGCCGTCGCCGACCGGGACACCTGGGCGGCCCTCGAACGCGGGGGCGGTGAGGACGGCGCCGGGGAGCTGCTCGCGTACTCCCGGGTGCCGCTCTGGGGGAGGGTCGCCCGCCACACCACCGGCAGACGCGGCCGGGCCGCCGTACTGCCGGGCGGCGAGGGCTCGTTCAGCTGGGCACTGGCCCGGGTGCTGGAGCACGGCGTGCCGGGGGCGCCGGCCGCGGTCGGCCCGCCGGAGCTCCAGCCGGCCGTCGTGGCGCAGCTCGAATGGGGTGAGCTGGCGGCAGGTACGAGCGGTGCCCGGCTGCTCGTACCGCCGCAGGGAGGACGGTTGTTGATGCGCAATCGGGCGGCTGTCCGGGGTGCATTGGCCGGATTGTCGCTTTCTGAAGAACTGTTGGCCGTTCTGTGGCGGGAAAATGCCCCGACGGATCCGCCGCCCGCGTAAGGTCAGGGAGCCCGAGGTGTTGCCGGGACGGACCGATTTGGCAAGAATCGATCCCCTGGCGACAAGTACGGCGGGGATGGCGGATTTTCTTCTGGCGGCCACTGACCACGGACGGGGTCGGTCGCGATGAGGTGGGGCGATGCGGCAGCGCGGAAATGTGTTGCGCCCTGGGGCGGTTGGGGTTGGTGGGGCGGTATTGGTGATGCTGCTGAGCTCTTGTGGAGCCAGTGGTGGCGCTGGTTCCGCTGATCGGCTCGGGACTTCTGCACCCAGTGTTGCGACAGTGACTCCGGTAACTCCTTCGGGTGGTTCGGGCACCGATGGCATCGCGCCCACGGACGGCCCGGAAGGCGCCGGCGGTCGGGACGCCCTGAGGGCGTATCAGGACTGGTGGGCCGCCCAGACGGACGCTTTCGGCCGTTCCGACTCCGACGCTTCCCAGCTTCAGGTCTACTCGACCGGGAAGGCGCTCTCCGAAGCACTGGCGAACCTGCACCAGTTGCACGAGGCGAAGCTGGTGATGATCGGAAGTCCACGTAATTCCCCGCTCGTGAAGGCCATTGACCTGAAGGCGGATCCGCCGACCGCGGTTGTCGAAGACTGCCTCGATGTGACGGGATGGCATCAGGCCGATGCGACAACCCGCGCGACAAAGCCGCCGCAACAGGGGCTGACGAGGTACAGCGCCACCGTTTCGCTGCGCAAGTCCGGAGCACGTTGGCTGATCGTGGAGTTCAAACGCGAGGTGGACCGAACATGCTGAAGCCGATCGGGAGATTCACGATTCGCGTGCTGATGGCCGCCGGGCTGCTGCTCGCCCCCGCGGGCACCGCAATGGCCGACGGGCCGGGCGGTGACGTCACGCACTGCGCGGTGACGTACGTCTGCACCGGGGTGCACGAGCCCGGCACCGCACCGACCGCCGCGCCGACCGGCACCGCTGCGCCGGCCACCGGCGGCGGGCCCCAGACGTGCAGTTGGAACGGCAAGGAATGGCCGTGCTGGGACGACGACCTCGGCTGGTTCTCGGAGGGCTGCTACTACCGGCGCTCCAGCCCCCAGCCGCCGGCCGGCGACCAGGCCTGGGAGGGCCACGACCCGTCGGCGGGGGGCGCGGTCTACGACAAGGTCTGCCGCCAGGCCGACGGCGGGATCGACGGGCAGATCCCGGTGTTCCTCGCCCAGGCGCCCGGCGGCCCGCCGCCGGACAACCCGGCCGCGCTGGCCAAGGACGCCCGGGACGCGATCCGCTTCGACCCGCCGACGCCGCACCTCGCGCCCACCGACGGCGCGCTCGTCGGCCTGCCCGTCTGGCTCTGGTACGACTGGGCCGGCGGCGGGGCGGCCCCCGCACCCTCGACCGTCCGGGGCAACTACATCTCGGTCACCGCGACGCCGACCGTGACGGGCGTGCGCTGGGACCTCGGCGACGGCCACGTCGTGGACTGCGGCAAGTCCGCGGGGACGCCGTACAAGGCGGCCTTCGGCAAGGCGAAGTCACCGGACTGCGGCTACGTCTTCACCGAGAGCTCGGCGAAGCGCGCCTCCGGGGCCTTCGCCGGGACGGTCACCGTCACCTGGGAGGTCACCGCCAGGGTCGTCGGCACCAACCAGACCTTCGCGCCGATCGTCATGCGGGCGGTCAGCGATCCGTTCGAGCTGAAGGTCGGCGAGGTCCAGGTGCTCAACTAGCCCTGCACCGAACCGCCCCGCGCCTCCTGCTCCCCCCGTACGAAAGGCCGAAGCCCGGTGGAGAACCGAACATATCCGACGCCGGGCACCGGCACGTCCACCCTCGTCCCCGAGCCGGTGCGCAGCGCCCCGCACGCTCCGGCGCGCACCCTGCGGGCCCGGCGGCGCAGGCCGGCCGTGCTGGCCATGGCCGTGGCGCTGATCGCCGCCGGCGGGCTCGGCGGCGCGGTGCTCTACAACAGCACCGGCCAGCGGATCGCCGTCCTGGCCCTGGCCCGTGACGTCCCGTACGGGCAGGTGCTGAAGGCCGAGGACCTCGTCGTCGCCCGGATCGCCAGCGACCCGGCGCTCAAGCCGCTGTCGGCCGCCGACCGGGGCAAGGCGGTCGGCATGCGCGCCACCACCGACCTCCGGCAGGGCGCCCTGCTGCTCAAGGCGGACGTCGCGCAGGCACTCACCGTGGAGCCCGGCCAACTGGTCGTCGGCGTCGCGGCCAAGCGCACCCAGCTGCCCGCCACCAAGCTCCAGCCCGGCGTCCTGGTGGTCGTCGTCTCCACCCCGGACAGCAACGCGGGCCAGGCCGGCGGCGCCACGCGCACGCCCGAGGCGGTGGCCGCCGTGGTCACCGCGATCGGGAAGGCCGACCCGGACGGCAGCCAGGTGATCGACGTCGCGGTGCCCACCGCCGACGCCGCGCGGCTGGCGGCCTGGGTCGCCAGTGCCAAGTTCCAGGTGGTGCTGGCACCGCGCGGAGCGGCCACGGCGCAGCCCTCGGGTGCGGCGCCGTCCGGTGCCGCACCCTCGGGTAGTGCGGCACCCTCCGGGAGTGCGTCGCCGGGGGGCGGCGCCTGATGGCGGTGATCGCGGTCGTCGGCGGCGCCGGGGCGCCCGGCGCCACCACGGCGGCCCTCGCCCTGCTGCTCGCCTGGCCCCTGGAGCCCGGGCGCAGGATCCTCCTGGTCGAATGCGACCCGGACGGCGGATCCGTCCTCGCCGGCGCCCTGGAGGGCCGGGTCGAGGCGGTGTACGGGCTGCGCAACCTGGCCGTCGCCGACCGGCGCGGACTCCTCGCCCAGACCCTCTGGGACCAGCTGATCGACCTCTCCCCGGACGGCAGCGCCGACCGGCTGCTGCTGCCCGGCCTCACCGACCCCACCCAGGCGCCCGGCCTCGCCTACACCTGGGAGCCGCTCGTCGAGACCCTGCACGGGCTCGAACCCCAGGGCTACGACGTGATCCTGGACCTCGGACGCTCCGGCGCCACCGGCCCCAGCGCCGTTCTGGCCCGCCGCGCGGACGTCGTCGTCGCCACCCTGCGCACCACCCTGCGCGGGCTGAGCGCGGCCCGGCCGAGACTGGCCGCGCTGCGCGAGGACCTCGCCACCGGCGGCAGCGGGGCGGACGCACTCGGCCTGCTGCTGATCGCCGAGGGCCCGTACTCGGCCTCCGAGGTGTCCCGGGAGTTCGGGCTGGCGACGCTCGGCCTGCTCCCGCACGCCCCGCGCACCGCCCGGGTGCTGTCCGACGGCGGCGACAGCACCGACCGCCGGTTCATCCGCTCGGAACTGATGCGCACCGCGCGCTCGGCCGCGGACCAGATCCAGCTGCTCGTCCGCAGCCGCCGCAGACGGCTCGCACCCACCGCCGCCGAGGCCGCCGCCCACCCGCAGGCCGTTCCCGGCCCCGCCCCCGTCGAGCACCAGCTCCCGCGCGCCGCCTGGCAGCCGGCCCAGGCGGCCCAGGCGGCCCACCCGCTCGCGTTCCCGCCGCAGGCCGCCGCGGCGTACGGGCAGGCGCCGCTGGCCGGGCTCGCCCCGCAGCCCGCCGCGCCCGCGCCGTTCCCGGGGCAGCAGCCGCAGCCCCACCAGCAGCCGGAGCAGGCCGGGTACCCGCAGCCGTACCCGCAGTACCAGCAGCCGGAGCAGCCGGAGCAGGCCGAAACCCCGCAGCACATCACTTACGGGCAGGTGCTCCGTGCGAGGTAGCCCCCTGAACCAGCGGCCCGCCGTCGACCCCGGCGCCGTGCCGTGGTCGGCGCCGCTGCCGGGCGTGACCGGCCCGCCGCCGCTGACCCCCCTGGTGACCGGACCGGTCAACGGCCACACCGCTCCGACCGCCGCTCCGACCGCCGTCCCGTCCGCGCTGCCCACGCTCGACAAGCGCGGAGCGGGCACCCGGCCCGCCGTCGACCCGCAGGTGGCGCGCGAGCTGAAGCGCCAGGTCGCCGCCGAACTGCACCAGCAGCTCACCCGGCTGGCGGCCGCCTCCGGCGCCGAGGCGGACCGTGCCACCCGCCGCCAGCGCGGCCGGGCCCTGATCGAGGAGGCCGTCGCCCGCTGGTCCGACGCGTACGCGCAGACCCACGGCATCCCGCCCACCCGGGACCAGGACCGCGCCCTCGCCGAGGCCGTCTTCGACCTGCTGTTCCGCGCCGGGCGGCTCCAGCCCTACCTGGACGACCCCGACATCGAGAACATCCTGATCAACGGCTGCGACGACGTCTGGATCTCCCGCGTCCACCAACCGCTGCGCCAGGTACCGCCGGTGGCCGACACCGACGCCGAACTCATCGAACTCCTCCAGGACCTGGCCCGCCAGCACGGCGGCGGCGAGCGCAGTCTCTCCACCGCCAGCCCCACCCTCGCCCTGCGTCTGGAGGGCGGTATGCGGCTCCAGGCGATGACCGAGGTCACCCCGCGCCCGTACGTCGCGATCCGCCGCCACCGGGTGGCCTCCGCGACCCTCGGCGACCTCGTCCAACTCGGCACCGTGGACCCGACCCTGGCCGCCTTCCTGGGCGCGGCCATCCGGGCCCGGAAGAACGTGATGATCACCGGCACCCAGGGCGTGGGCAAGACCAGCCTGCTGCGCGCGATGGCCGCCGAGATCCCGCCGGACGAGCGGATCGGCACCCTGGAGTCCGAGTTCGAACTCTGGCTGCACACCCTCGGCCACCTGCGCCAGGTCGTCCCGATGGAGGCCCGAGAGGGCAACGGCGAGCGCGTCGACGGCCGGATGGCCGGTGAGCTGACGATCGGCGAGCTGATCCCCGCCGCCCTGCGGATGACCCTCTCGCGGATCATCGTCGGCGAGGTCCGCTCCGGCGAGGTGGTCCCGATGCTGCGCGTCATGACCAACGGCGAGGGCGGCTCGATGTGCACCCTGCACGCGCGCGGCCCGCACATGGTGGTCGACCGGATCGCCGAACTCTGCCTGGAGTACGGCTCCCACATGACCGACAGCCTCGCCTACCGCCTCACCGCCAACGCCATCGACCTCATCGTGCACGTCACGATGGTCGACGAGACCGCCGTCGGCGGGCGCCGCCACCGCTTCGTCTCGCACGTCATGGAGGTGGCCGGCCTCGGCGAGCACGGCCGGCCCGCACTGAACACCGTCTTCGGCCCGCGCCCCGAGCAGGGCGAACCCCGGGCCGTCCCGCACACTCCGCCGAACTGCCTGGACGACCTGCGCCGGGCCGGCTTCGACGCCTCCCTCCTGCAGTCCCGGTACGGCACCTGGGCCACGCCGCTGCACCTGCGGATCGGCGGCGCGCGATGATCCTGCTCTTCGTCCTCTGCGGCCTGCTGGTCACCGCCGGCCTGGTCACCCTCGTCGTCGGCCTGCGCGGCAGCGACCCCGCCGCGCAGCCCGCCGGCAGCCCGTTCGCGACCCGCGCGCACGTGCTCTGGTACGGCTCGCCCGGTGCGGCCACCCCCCGGGTGGTGCGGCTGCGCCGGGTCCAGCTCCCGCTGGTGCTGGCCGGAGCGCCGCTCGGCTGGCTGTTCACCGGCATCCCGCTCACCGCGCTGCTCGTCCCGCTCGGCGTCTTCGGCCTGCCCTGGCTGTTCGACGCCACCCGCTCCGACACCCACCGGATCGAGCAGCTGGAGGCGCTGGCCGAGTGGACCCAGCGGATCGCGGACGTGCTGCTGCTCGGCGTCGGCCTCAACCAGGCGCTCGTCACCAGCCGCCGCACCGCACCCGCCGCCCTGGAGCCCGAGATCGCCGAACTCGCCGCCCGCCTACAGTCCCGCTGGCGGCCCGAGGACGCCCTGCGGGCCTTCGCCGACAGCCTCGCCGACGCCACCGCGGACAAGGTGCTCGGTGCGCTGCTGCTGCGCTCCGGCGACAGCGGTCCGGGTCTCGCGCGGGCGCTGGCCGACCTCGCCGACTCCGTCCGCGACGAGGTGCGCCAGCGCCGCGCCATCGAGGCCGACCGGGCCAAGCACCGCACCACCATCCGCTGGATGGTGGGCATCATCCTGCTGGTGATCGTCATGGGCTCGTTCAACAGTGCCTACACCGAGCCCTACCGGTCCCTCGTCGGGCAGATCGTGCTCGCGGTGCTGGCCGCCGCGTTCGTCGCGGTGATCGCCTGGATGCGGGCGCTGGCCTCGCACCCGCCGCTGCCGCGGCTCCTGGAGCCGGACCGCCGCAGCAAGGCCGGCCGGCTCGTCGCCGCCCCCGGCCCGGAGGACGACGCACTCCTGGCGGAGAGCACCGACCCGCTCGCGAAGGAGGCCCGGTGATCTCGCCCTGGTCCGTGCTGGCCGGCGCCGTCGCCGCCGGCGGCATCGCCCTGTTCGTCTCCGAACTCCGCCCGGCCCCACCGGATCTGGGCCAGGCACTGGACCGGCTGCACCGCGCCCCCGTGGTCGGCCGCCCGGAGGACGTCGAGGAGGTGCCGCGCTGGTACGACCGGCTCGGCGCCGGCGCCACCGGCCTGCCCGGCCTGCGCATCCCGCACCGCGAACTGGCCCTGATCGGCCGCACCCCGGCCCGGTTCATGGCGCACAAGATCCTGTTCGCCCTCCTCGGGTTCGTGCTGCCGGCCTACCTCAGCCTGATGGCCACCCTCGTCGACGCCTCGCTGCCGGCCGCCGTGCCGTTCGTGGTCGGCCCGATGCTCGCGGGCCTGCTCTGGTTCGTCCCCGACGGCGTCGTGCACGGCGAGGCCAAGGAGGCCAGGACCGAGTACCTGCACGGCATCGCCTCCTACCTCGAACTCGTCGCCCTGGAACGCGCCGCCGACTGCGGTCCGGCCGAGGCGCTGCGCAGGGCCGCCGTGGTCGGCCGGGGCACCGTCTTCCGCCGCATCCGGGACGCCCTGGAACGGGCCTCCACCGACCGCCTCCCACCCTGGGACGGCCTGGACACGCTCTCCGTCGAACTCGGCCTGACGCCCCTCCAGGACGTCGCCGACATCATGCGGATCTCCGGCACGGACGGCGCCGCCGTGTACGAGACCCTGCGGGCCCGCTCCAGGAGCCTGCGCAGCGAACTCCTCGCCGAGGACCTCGCCCGCGCCAACACCGACAGCGAGCGGATGGTCGCCCCCGGCGCCGCGCTCACGCTGCTGATGACCGCCATGATCGTCTTTCCCGCGCTCTACCAGATGCTCAACTCGCAATAGGCACCGGAGACAGGCTCCACCCCATCCCCCGAGTACACCTGGAGTACCGATGACCGTCCGACTGCGACAGCTGGCAGGCCGTCTGCTCGCGACCCTGCTGCCCCTCCAACTCGCCTCGCTGCTCCTCCAGTACCGGATGGGCAGGCTGCGCGCGGCCCGCGCCGGCGGCGACCGCGGCGCCATCAGCATCGAGCTGGCCCTCGCCGTGCTGGCACTGCTGTTCATCGCCGGCGCCGTCATCGCCGCCATCAAGCTCCTGGCGGCCGACGTCACCGCGAAGGTGCCCGCAACGGACCCCGTCGACTGATGCCCTCCTCCCGGCGTGCGCGCGACGGGGGGTCGATGTCGCTGAGCCTGGCCATCGTCTTCCCCGTCGTCCTGTTCCTCGTCATGCTCGTCGTCCAGGGCGCGATGTGGTGGTACTCCCGCCAGGTCGCGCTCGTCGCCGCCCGCGAGGGCGTGGACGCCGGACGACTGCAGGGCGCCGCCGCCGACTCCGTGAAGGACGGGGCGGCCAAGCGCCAGGCGGAGGACTTCCTGCGCCGGGAGGGCGGGATCCTGGACGGCTACTCGGTGACCACCGACGGCAGTTCGGCCGAGCGGATCCAGGTCACCGTGGTCGTCGCACCGCACTTCCTGATACCCGGGGTGCCGACCCCCACGCTCACCCAGCACGCCTCCGCCCCGCGCGAACGCTTCGTCCCGCAGGTCGGTGGCCCGTGAGGTGGACGTTCCCGGGCCGGCGCCACCGGGGGGACCGGGGCAGCGTGGCCGTCGAGGCCGCGCTGCTCGCCCCGGTGCTGGTCACCTTCGTCCTGCTGGCCGTCGCGGCCGGCCGGCTCCAGACGGCCGGCGGGACGGTGGACGCGGCGGCGCGCGCGGGGGCGCGCACCGCATCCATCACCCGCGGCACCGAGGGGATCGAGAAGGCCGCCAGGGGCGCCACGGACGAGGTGCTCCGGCAGGACGGGGTGTCCTGCAAGAAGCTTGAAGTCACCCTGACGAAGGGAATGCTGGACACACCGGGCGGCCAACTCGCCACCATGACCGTGACGGTGACGTGCGACGTCGGCCTGAGCGACCTGGTGGTGGCCGGACTGCCCGGCAGCAAGACCCTGACCGGCAGGTTCACCTCGGTCGTCGACCGTTACCGAGGACAGTAGAAGCAGTGCGCAGCGCACGTGGGGGAGGGGAAGCGATGCTCCGCAAACCGGGGGCACCGGAGAAACCGGCGACGCCGGACGGATCGGCCGACGGGAAACGTCCGTGGTGTCGTCGCCGGGTCCGCCCGGACGCCGGCGCCATCTCCCTGTTCGTCGCCATCGTCACCACCGGCTTCGTCAGCATGATCGGCCTCGTGGTCGACGCCGGCGGCCGGCTGCGCGCGATCGAGAACACCGACGCGCGCGCCCAGGAGGCCGCCCGCGTCGCCGGCCAGCAGCTCGACGAGGCGGGTGTGCTCCAGGGCCGGGGCTTCAAGGTCCTGGAGGCGTACGCCTCCCAGGCCGCCAACGCCTACCTCGGCCTGTTCGGCCTCAGCGGCAGCGCCTCGCTCACCGCCGACGGCACCGGAGTGGTCGTCACGGTCAGCACCACCTACAAGCCCGCCCTCCTCAGCCTGGTGCCGAAGAACGGCTGGGGGATCACGGGCCGGGGCAGCGCCATCCTCGTCCACGGAGTCAAGAAAGCGGAGAACGGCTGATGGCCGCGCCACGTGCCAGGAACCACGCCCGTACGGACCGCCAGGCCGGACACGGCCGCCGCCCGTCCCCCCGCCCCTCGCCCCGGCCGCCCCGCCGCCGGGGCGGTGCCGGCGCGGTGTTCGGCGCCCTCGGGGCGCTGGTCACCCTCCTCGGCCTGCTGGCCGGGCTCCCCGCCCTGCTGCTCCACGGCACCCGGGTGGTCGCCGCGATGGGCGACCTCGCACCCGACGGCGTCGGGCAGTTGCTCACCAGCCCCGACGACGGCCGGCTCTTCCTCTGGGCGCTGGTCGTGATCGGCTGGCTGGGCTGGCTGTGCTTCGCGCTCTCCGTCCTGCTGGAGATCCCGGCGCAGCTGCGCGGCCGGATCGCCCGCCGGATCCCGGCGTTCGGCTGGAGCCAGCGGATCGCGGCCGGCCTGGTCGGCTCGGTGATCGCACTGCTGCCGGTGGCCGGCTCGGCCTTCGCCGCCACCCCGGAGCGCGACCACCAGGTCACCGCGGTGGCCCAGTTGGCCGCCGCCCCGCAGTACGCCGCGCTGGCCGCCGCGCAGGCCGCGCCCGCCCTGGCGCCGGCGGCTGAGGCGCAGGCCGGCTACACCGTGCGCGACAGCAGGCCGGCCGACAGCCTCTGGTCCATCGCGGAGCGCCAACTCGGCTCCGGATCACGCTGGGTGGAGATCGCCAAGCTCAACGACGGCCGCGTGATGGACGATTCCGGCATCCGCTTCGACGCCGACCGGCCGATCCAGCCCGGCTGGAAGCTGCTGATGCCGGGCGACGCCAAGCCGGACACCGCGACGGCCGCCGACCCCGCCGTGCCCGCCGCGCCCGCCACCGGGCAGGCCGGTACGGACCACCAGCAGCCCGGCGCGGGGCAGCATCCCGGCGTCACCGTCGCCGAGGGCGACACGCTGTCAGCCATCGCCGAGAGGGAGTTGGGCAGCGCCGAGGCCTGGCCGCAGCTCTTCGAGGCGAACAAGGGCGTCCAGGCGCCGGACGGCGAGCGGCTCGACGATCCGGACGAGGTGGTGCCGGGGATGGTCCTGGCCATCCCCGGCGCGGCCGCCCCGGCTCCGACTCCGGTTCCGACTCCGGAGCCCGCCCCCGCACCGGCACCCGTCCCTGCGCCGGAGCCCGCCCCCGCGCCCGCACCCGAACCCGCGCCTGCTCCCGCCGCATCGGCTCCCGCAGCGGAGACCCCGGCCGCGCCCGCCCCCGCCGCATCGGCCCCCGCGGCGGAGACCCCCGCCCCCGCCCCGACCGACGGGCCGGTCCCGGTGCACGCGAAGGAGACGAGCGCCCCGAGCGACGACTACAGCGTCGCGCTGGCCGCCTCCACCGTCAGCGTCCTGCTCGCCGCGATCATGGTCGGCACCGTCGCCCGTCGGCGCGGCGGACAGCAGCGCGCCCGCCGTCCCCGGCACCGGGTGGCCCTGCCGGCAGCGCCCGCAGCAGCCTTCGAGGCCGAGCTGAAGGCCCGCCAGGACAACTCCGGCCTCGACCTGCTGAACCGCGCCCTGCGGACGATGGCCCGCAACACCATCCGCTCCGGCAAGCGTCTGCCGGCCCTCATCGCGGCCCGGGTCACCCCCGGCCGGACGGTCGAACTGCACCTGTCCGGGCCCGCCGCCCCGATCGCCCCGTTCCGGGCCGCCCACGCGGCCAACGTCTGGTGGTGCCCGGAGGACGCCTCCGACCTGCTCTCGCCCGGCCAGGCCGCCAAGACCGCCGCGCCCTACCCGGCCCTGGTCACGCTCGGCACCTCGCCGGACGGGTCGGTGGTGCTCGCCGACCTGGAGACGGTCCGCCTGCTGCACCTCTCCGGCCACCCCGACGACGCCCGGGACGTGCTGCGCACGCTCGCCCTGGAACTCGCGCACAGCCCGCTGGCCGACCGGCTCCACCTGCACCTCGTCGACCTGGCCGAGGAGTTGCCGATCGCCGGCCCGGCCGCCGAGCGCATCCACCGGCACCCGACCCTGGAGGCCGCCCTCGCCGCCCTGGGCCCCCGGACGGCGAAGGCCCGCGCCACGCTGGTCGCCGCCAACGCCACCAGCCCGCGGGACGCCCGCAGCCGGGGGGAGGCGGACGAGTCGTGGATCCCGGAGATCGTGCTCTGCGCCCAGCAGCCGGGCGGCAACGTCCCCGCCGAACTCGGCCGCCTGCTCGACGCCCGGCCGCGCACCTGCGTCGCCGTGATCACCCGCGCCCCCGAGCGGGGCACTGGCCCGGTCGCGCGGTGGACGCTGCCGAGCACCGGCCAGACCACGCTGCCCGGCCTGCACCTCGGCCTGGAGCTCCAGCGCCTGACCGGCCGGCAGTACGACAACGTCGCCGAACTGCTGCGCTCCTCCGGCGACGAGACCCAGTACCCGGCGCCCGCCTGGACGATCGAAGGCCCTGGTTCTGACCTCGATCCGACCGAACTGCCGGTGCCCGTACCGGTACTGGTCTCGGTCGGCGCGCAGGGCGGGAACCCGTACAGCAGCCCGGCCGCCGTTCCGGACGGCGCCGCCGCCGGGCCCCGCCTGCTCGCGCGGGTGATCGGTACCGGCGTCAGCCCGTTCGCCGGCACCGACCCGGCCGCTCCGCTGGCCGCCGCCCCGGCCACCCCCCAGGGCCCGGGCAGCCGGGCCGGCATCAACGGCCTCGGACGCCAGGCGAACAACTCCGTGCCCGCCGTACAGCCGGCCCCGGAGCGGCCGCAGGCCCCGGACGTGCCGGAGGGCGCGGACCTGACGCAGGCTCCGGACCTGCCGGAGTCGGAGGCCGCCCAGGAGCCGTCCACGCCGTCCGGTCCCCGGTTCGAGAAGCCGGCCGCACCCGTCCAGCCCGTCACCCCGGTGGCGCCCGCGCCGCCGCCGCGCGCCGAGCCGGCTCCCACCCACGATCCGGCTCCGGCCCCCGCGGCCTCCGAGCCGCACACCCCCGCCCGTCCGGACGCCGAGGTCCAGGCCCCGGCCCAGGCCGCTGCCGCTCCGGCCGCCGCACCCCCGGCCGGCGTGCCCGCCGCCCGCACCGCCGGCGTCCGTTCCGACGCCGACGACCTGCTCGCGATCCTGCGCTCCCCGGAGGCGCACGCCACCCGCACCGCCCCCCGGATCCGGCTGCTCGGGCCCGTCGACGTGATCGGCGCGGCCGGTCCGGCCGAACCGGCGGCGCTGCTGCGCCTGACCGAGCTCGCCGCCTATCTGGCCCTGCGCCCCGGCGCCGAGGACCTCGCCCTCGACCACGACCTGCACCCGGGCGCCGCCCACCTCGAACCGCACCCGTCGGGCGCGGCGGCCGGCGGGGACGGAAACCCCGGCACCCCGCTGCCCGCCAAGCTCGCCGACCTGGCGGCCTGGTTCGGCGCCTCCACCGAGGGCCGGGCGTTCCTGCGGACCGACTCCGCCGAGGGCTACACGTTCGCCCCGACCGTCACCTGCGACTGGGACGAGTTCCGCAGCCTCTACCGCCGGGGCATGCGCAGCACCAGTGCCACCGCCGACGCCGCGCTGGCGCACGCCCTCGCCCTGGTCCGGGGCGCCCCGTTCGCCGAGGCGCCGCCGGCCGCCTTCGGCTGGGCCGAGGCCGAGCGGCAGGACATGATCGCGGCCATCGTGGACACCGCCCACGAGCTGGCGGCCCGCCGCCTCCAGTACGGCGACCACCGCAGCGCCGAGGCCGCCGTCTTCCGTGGCCTGGCGGTCGCCCCCGAGGTCGAACTGCTCCACCGCGACCTCTTCTACGCCTACGCCTCGGCCGGCGCCCGCGACCAGCTGGTGCGGGCGGTCAACCGGCTCGACGCCCTCAGCCGCCGCACCGGCCGCGACCTGGACGCCGACACGGTGGCGCTGCTCCGCGACCTCCTCTCCGGCTCGTGAGAGGAGCGCCGGCGCGGTAGGGCGCGTCAGTGTGCGATGCCGGTCGCGGACGTCCGGCGAACGCGCGGGGTGGCGC